>DASVBA010000694.1:0-3040 GCA_036376095.1 Chryseolinea sp. | reverse complement strand
AGCACTCCGGAAAAAAAGGTCAGCAGCCATGCCTCGCGAAGGAACTGAGTTATCAGATGAAGCCTGCCCGCTCCCACCGATTTCCGTACGCCAACTTCTTTAGCTCGGGTCAAAGCCTGCGCGGTGGACAGGTTTACAAAGTTAATGCAGGCTAAAGTAAGGACTGCGAGTCCGATAACGGCGAAAAACCAAAGCCATGTGGTATTGACTGCTTTGACCCAATGGCCGCCGCCCTCATACTGAGTATCAAAATGGACGTCACGGAGGGGCTGGATGTCAAACTCACTTTTAACAAATTTGGGGATGCCGGGGTCGGAATTGATATGCTTGTCAGCCATAGCGTTGAGATGACGTTCAAGAACTTTCAGGTCGTAGCCATCAGGCAACACAACATACGTTGTGGTGCCGCTCACGTTAGTCCAGGTATTCAGCTCGTGACCCAAAAATTGACCATCTGCAACGTATGACAACAACACGGACGCAGGCAGATGCGTATTTGAGGGAAAGTCTTTGATCAGCCCGGCTACCGTAATGTGGAATTTTTTATAGGTGAATGTCTTTCCAACCGGATCTTCGTTACCATAAAATTTCTTCGCGGTAGATTCCGTCAGCAGCGCCTGAAATGGTTTCTCCAATGCTTCTTTGGCATTGCCTCGGATGACTTCAATATTGAACACGTCCGGGAATGACGGGTCCACCACCAACAGACGTTCCTGTTTGAGAATTTTTTGATTGACCTCAATCGTTTCATCCCAAAGGGGGTGTGCCTGGACCACGGCTTCCAGTCCACTGACTTCACTCCGCAATGCATCGGCTAGTGGTAATGGTGTTGAATAGTGAGAACTTTTGTTTCCTGCATCTATCCATGACGAATTGATACGATAAGTTCGTTGGGCTGCTTTATGGTAAGTGTCGAAGCTAAGCTCATATCGGAGGAATAACCCGATCAGCAAGCAGACGCTCATTCCAAGTGTTAAGCCAACAATATGAAGAAATGTATTTAGTCTCTGTCGTGACAAATGGCGCAAAGCAAGACGTAGGTTGTTAAAAAACATATTTACTTCTGATTAGTCTTATTCTTCTTTAAACTCTTTATGGAAGTGGTGGCTACTTTTTGTGATCGGAGACCTATCGTTGCAAAGGCAACCGTGAGAGTGACACCGGCAGCCGCAGCGAGTCAATGTCGATTCGATACGCAAAGCAATCTTCTTCCTTCACCTTCATTTGTTGTTCATTGCTCATTCGGTTCTAAGCGACTTTACCGGGTTTCTACCTGCCGCTTTAATAGATTGGGTGGCTACAGTAAGGACCGCTATTAACAGAGCCGACAGCCCAGTCACGGGTGCGATCCACCACGGTATCGACACACGGTACGCAAAGCCACTTAATACCTCGTTAGCTTGCCACAATGTCAACGGCGCGGCAATACAAAATGCGATCAAAACCAGTAAAGCAAAGTCCTTTGAAAGCAGAGCAACAAGTCCGGACACTGATGCCCCGAGAACCTTTCTGATACCTATTTCTTTTGTTCTCCGCTCTGCGGTGAACGCTGCAAGTCCAAATAATCCCAGGCACGAAATGAAGACGGCAAGTGAAGCGAAAAGGTTGGCCAGCTTTCCTATCATTTCCGTTGTAGCGAATTTTTTGGCGTATTCCTGATCGGCAAATCGGTAGCCAAAGGGCGAATCAGGATTATACTTTGCGTATATTCTGGCAACACCCTGCAATACTTCCACTGTATTTTTGTCGGAAGGCAGCCGGATAAGCATTTCATTTGCCCAACGTGTTTCAAAAAAGAATGCCGTCGCCTCGGCCTCGCCATAGGGATTTGTCATTACTGCGTTTTCCAAGACACCAACAATCGTATATTTTTGGTCATCCGAAGTTATGGTCTCACCGACAGGATCTTTAAGCCCCATATATTTTACTGCTGCTTCATTCAAGATAACTGATGCCGAATCATTATGATCTTCGCGAAAGTCGCGACCTGCAAGGATCTTTGTTGCAGTTGTTTCACTGTAGTGATATCCAATTGAGATCGTGGCGATATTATTGCGTTGATCTTCGCTCTTACCTGGCCAGCTAAAATCACCCTGGTAAGAGTAAATGGCGCTAATCGGACTTGAAGACGTAGTGACAGCTGTGGCAAGATTCTGTTCTAATAGATCTTTTTTCATTGCCGGATGATGCCTGGTGATGTCTCCCGCCCAAACCATTAGCAGGTTTCGTTGATCATAACCGGTAGGCCTGTCTTTCAAATGATTCAATTGGAGATAGGTAACGCTGGTGGCAAGCACAAGCACGATAGAGAAAAAGAACTGTGATGTGACCAGGAATTTGCGGGCCAGTGCACCTCTTGTTCCTTCGGCAATGGTACCTTTAAGAACGGCAACGGGACGGAACGACGATAGATAGAACGCCGGATAGCTTCCTGCCATCAGTCCTGTAATGGATATTATGAAAATGGCAGACATCCAGACCGTTGGATTGGAATAATCTATTTCCAGGTTTCTTTTTAAAAAGGAATTGTAATAAGGAAGCACAAACTCGACGACGGCGATTGCCAAGGCAAACGCCACGGCAGCCATCAAGACGGTTTCCATGAGAAACTGAGTGACGAGGTTTTTTCTCGCCGATCCAATGCTCTTTCGGATCCCGACTTCTTTCGCGCGATGCTGTGATTGTGCGGTTGCAAGATTGGTAAAGTTGATGCACGCGATAACCAAAATGAAGATCGCAGTAATTGAAAAGATCCGTACATACACTATATCACCCGACACGCTTTTTCCATTCTCGAATTCACCGAACAAATGCCACCGGTCCATGCCAAGGAAGGTTACTTCAAAATCTGTGTTTTCAGCGCTGCGTTTTTTGATGACATCACGTACGCGATTTTCGATCGCCATAGGATCGGCATCCTTGTGGAACTGCACGTATAGATTATAGGAATTGTTCCCCCAGTTCGTCAGACTTCTCTTCACCACTGGATCTGTGTTGATATATACTTGAAAAGGAATAAGACAGCCGAATTTGAAGGACG
>DASVBA010000693.1:0-3010 GCA_036376095.1 Chryseolinea sp. | reverse complement strand
GCTCCGAAAAGTCTTGCTGAGCTTGTTGCTAAGTAATGCGAAATTATCTGCTGGATAGACTGTGGCGTGCAACCTCTAAAGGGCGCAAGAAATTCCAAAGAGAAGAGATCGCAAATGTATACATGCAGAGGGCCGAAACCCTAAATCCACTCCGAAGGGTTTATAGTGGCCCGGCATCAATAGTGGTAACACGATTACTGCAATTCTTTCTGCAACTTCTCCAGCCCTTCAAGATTCCTTTTCAAGACCTTCTCAACGTCATCATCTTCTATGTGGCCAAGAATTCCAATCGTTCCCTGAAATCCTGATTTTTCCAGAGCCTTCAGCATGTCAAGCTCATGATCGCCGCTGCCCACCGTCAATATTTGTGGTCCATCTTTTTTCATCCCGTTGATGTTAACGGTCCAAAGCCACGGCTCCATTTTCTTAACCAGTGACGGAAAGGACGCAATTTGATGATGACCGTGATGAAAGCTGTAGACCATTCCAAAGAACGGGCTGTTCACCTGCTTTAAGATCCTGATCTGATTCTCCGGTTCCCCAAACCAGTCACCGTGATTATAAAGCGCAATGCCATCCACAAAGCTGCCGGCCCTGTCACGAAGATAGTTCAGCATGGCAACCCCCTTCGTGACTTTCAAGTCGTCCGGTTCATCCGCAAAAAAATTATTATTGAACCCGAGCCACAACTTTGTCTTCAATCCCGACTCTTTGATGATCTTGAGGATCTGTTCGTTGTCTTCGCTCAGTTGTCCAACGCGATCGCTGTTCTTGTCGATCCATATCCATACGGCCATCATTTTTATTCCCGCGTTTTTTGCAAGGTCGATCTCTTCGGCAAAAGAAGGAATGTGCTGATGTCTCCAATCGTATGCGTACTGGGTTAAGCCCAGACGCTTCAGCATTTCTATTCGCTGCGCGGGACTGCGGTTCTGATTGTCGAACGGAACAATACACCACGCTACAAGGTTTTCTTTTGCAAATAAATTGCCTTTCTTTTTTTTCGATTGTGCTGTAAGCGAAGACTGCACCCCGGCTATAAACAGCGCAGCCATTAGCATTCTTATGATGTGGACCCTCATAGTCGTACGAAAATTGAACTTGTTTATCGATATAAAGATAATGTTGGCTGATAGTTCTGTGCTATCTTTAGAGCAATATTTACTCAATAGCCCTAAATCCCTTCAGGGACTTAAATGCACATGACGAACAGACCACAATGAAAATTTTGACTTGTACAACCCCGGGACATTTTGAATATAGCAACGGAAAAAAACCGGATCCTACGGGAGGGCATTCAATAATTAAAGTCAAACGCATCGGCATCTGCGGAACCGACTTGCACGCGTTCGAGGGCACGCAGCCCTATTTCACCTATCCAAGAATACTCGGACACGAACTTTCCGGCGAGCTTGTTGAGTTTGATGGCGTCGATGGGTTTCGGAAAGGAGAGATTGTTACGTTCATTCCCTACTTCAATTGTGGGAAGTGTATCGCTTGCCGTTCAGGTAAAACAAACTGCTGCGCTCAGCTAAAGGTTTGCGGAGTGCATGTTGATGGCGGAATGGTGGAATATTTATCGGTTCCCTCCTATTCTCTCATCCATGGCGAAGGCCTCAGCGATGACGCGCTTGCACTTATCGAACCGCTTTCAATTGGTGCACACGCCATCCAGAGGGCGAATGTACAAGCTGGTGAATTTGTCCTGGTGATTGGTGCCGGACCGATCGGACTGGGTGTAATGGAGTTCGCGCGAATCGCAGGTGGAAAGGTGATCGCCCTCGATATAAATCAATCGCGGTTAACATTCTGCGCTTCGAAGGCTGATCATTGCGTGCTTGCCGGGCCGGACACGTTGGAGAAATTGAAAGAAATTACGTCTAACGATATGCCTACTGTTGTCATCGATGCGACAGGAAGCCAGAAAGCAATTAACAGTGCGTTTCAATATATGGCGCACGGCGCTCGTTATATCCTGGTAGGATTGCAAAAAGGGAACATCACCTTCAGTCACCCCGAGTTCCACAAGCGCGAGGGGACGCTGATGAGCAGTCGCAATGCCACGCGTAAGGATTTTCTATACGTAATTGATGCGTTGAAGAGGGGCAGGATAGATCCAACCACTTTTATTACCCACCGTGTTGTATTCGACAAAGTTAAAGATGAGTTTGCCGGGTGGCTTAATCCGGCTGCGGGTGTTATCAAAGCCATGGTCGAGGTTTACTAAGTAACTTTTCGCCTGACATACGCTGCGCTGTAAAACAGCGGAGGCGCAAGACACTACGTTCCGGAGCTGGGTGAAGATGGCATGCCCGCCGAAGATGGCGACAAGGTTGGGGCCCTTTAAACACGCGTAGCTCACCCTGTCCGCAACATTCACCAGCCACAAACATTTTAAACAGTCGCCGATATTATTGTTGGCAAATCATTACATTAATCGTCCTAATCAATACTTAAAACATCATCATGAAAGCTGACAACCCTATTCAGCCCCGTCGAAATTTTGTTAAATCGATGCTGGCGATGCCCTTTGTTGCTGCAGGGGCTTTGGGAGCACGTTCTTCCATGGCCAATACGACGACCCATTCAAAGGCCGGCTCGCTGAAAGTCAGTCTGAATGCATTTTCTTTCAACGCCCCTCTCACGAAAGGAGAAATGACCATTGACGATATGATGGTGTTTTGCGCGGAGAAAGGATTCTTTGCCGTAGATATAACCGCGTATTATTTTCCGGGGTATCCCATCGTACCGGCGGACGATTATCTCTATCACGTGAAGAAAAAAGCATTCAATCTTGGTTTGGAGATCAGCGGAACTGGTGTGAGGAACGATTTCACAGAAGCAGACAGCAACAAACGAAAAGAAAGTGTTCTGCTCGTAAAACGCTGGATCGAGGCTGCGGAAAAAATTGGCGCGCCCGTCATCCGGATATTTTCCGGCAATCAAAAACCTGCTGGCTATTCCAGAGAACAAGTGCTCGACTGGATGCTGAAAGATATTCACGAGTGCA
>DASVBA010000681.1:0-3153 GCA_036376095.1 Chryseolinea sp. | reverse complement strand
AAGGACGTTCACTCCCGGAATCGGGACGGATGCTTCATCAATAATTCTTCCGCTGACGCTAACAGCAAAATTCGGGGTTACCACGGGGGCATCATCCGCGTCGTCCGATTCACCGGCCGGAACTGCCTTAAGCACAATTTGTTTTCCGATCACCTCATAGCTCAGCGACGAGCCAAACACCTTCGCCAGCACATCGTATAGCGGGGCCTCTTTTACGTCAAGGCTGATTTTTTCCAAGTCCTTGATTATACGCGGTCTGTAGGTGAATTTGACGTCCGCTTTCTTTTCAATTTCGGCCAGGACCGTTTTAACATCCGCATTTTCCGTCTGCAACGTCAATTTACGCTCCAATACCTCCTGTCCGCTGGAATCTACCGCATACCCCATCATTATGGACACACTGGTAATCAACATATGGACTAGCGTGATTTTCATAAAGAATAGCAATGCATTTCGAATAGGTTTAGGTTTATTCTTCATAATTTTGATTGTTTTTGTTTTGTTAATAGGGCAAAAACTAGGATGTCCCGACTTGCAAGCCGGGATCATTGACAGGGCTGATGATGGTTCCAGCATCGTCGGCCCACTTTTTTTTCGGGGGGTTCGTAGGGGTCTAATGCATAGGCAGTTTGGGTTTTGTTTGGGTTTTAGTTGGGTTTCCTCTTACTGATTTCAGATTCCTTTTTCTAATGGTTTACTGGCATCCCTCGCCGGCAGAGATCAAGATCTTTCCATCCTTCATCTCGTACTTCGCTCCAATGGCCTGGCAAATGATCTCGATCCGTTCATACAGGCCTTCCTCCGCCATCGACGTAGTAAGGCTGCATGACGACAACGCCTGCTCATCGTACACCACGTCTATTCCGTAGTTTTCTTCGATCACCTGAAAAATTCTGGCCACAGGAGTCGCATCGTATTCCATCGCAAACAATGTTGGCTTTTCAAGAATAATCTGTGGATCATCAACGATCTTCTTGGAGAAATTTTCATCGATCGTGTTATAAACGACTTCCTGATTGGGAGTTAGTATGATCTCCTCTTTTGCGACGCTCTTCTTTGTGTCAACGTCTGTTCCCTTTGCATAAACAGAAACTTTCCCAGACTTAACTGCAACGGATATCTCTCTTGCCCCCTCATAGGCCCGAACGTTAAAACTCGTACCGAGTACTTTGACAGTAACGTCACCGGTATTAATGATAAAGGGCCGGTTCTTATCTTTGGTTACGTCGAAGAATGCCTCACCGGTAAGTGTAATCTCCCGTTTGTCTGAGGGAAATTCTTCAAAAAACTCAAGGCTTCCGTTTGGTTGCAGCATGATGGCTGTGCCATCCGACAGAACTTTCCGCACAACAGCCTTCGTATGATTAGTGAAGGTTAAGACCCTGGATGTCGACCCGGCGACTATGTGAGTGGGGAATAAAGTCTGATTATAAAGATAGACACCCAATCCGGCTACCATTAATATTAAGATTGCCGCGGCAGCACGGTACCAAATTTTGCCAATGGTGACAGGTTCAGGAGTATTAGCGTTCAGTTCAACGTTGGCCTTGATACGTTCAAACATCCTGGTCTCCAAGTTCTCCCGCTCGTAAATGTCAATAAGGCGATCGTCATCCGGATTATCTTCATGCGACAAAAACCAGCCGTCGATTAGCTTGAGTTCTTCCGGCGTACACTCGCCGTTGACATACTTCTTGAGAAGTCTAGAAAGATGTTCCTTTTCCATTACTTGATCCATTTTGCCCCAATCGACCGCGCGCTAACGCTATAGCGCAAACTTCAATCGATTTAGGGTGATATAGTGTAAGTCAGGTGAAGGGCGCTTTTCCCCCACTGGGGAAAAGGGACAATTTTTTCTTCATCCCCCCAAAGCTTAAAAATTGACTATTGATGGTTGATTTATTGAGTGTTCCGGCCAATTTACAGGCAAAGAAAAATCGCCACTCAACACCGAGCGTTCAATAAATGACATTGAAGTTATAAATGGATAATAGCGGCCGGAGGGCGATCAGGTGAAATGCTTCAGATTGAGTTTCAGCATTTTCATTGCCTTGCCGTATTGGTTTTCAACAGTTTTCTCAGAAATGCCTAGTTGTGAAGCGACCTGCTTGATCGAGAGGTTTTCCTGACGATGTAGCTTAAAGATCATCTGACGCTTTGCCGGTAACTTTCCAATAGCTTCCTGCAAAGCTCCCTCGAGGTCGTCGAGCAGTACGGTTTCTTCCGTGGAATTATCTTCTTTGGCCACGGCAAGCTGCTGTTCGGCATAGCTCTTACGCGATAATTCTTTGGCGAGGTGGTTGATCACTTTGTACTTAACGGCTGAAAATAAATAAGCAGACAGATTTTCAATTGACGTCTTGTCTTTACCTATCCAGAGGCTTGTAAAAATATCCTGCACCAATTCTTCGGCGATCTCGCGCGATTGAACGCGTTTGTAAGACATTGAATATAATTTTTTCCAATATCGGCGGTAGATTTCTTCGAAGGCTTCAAGGCCTTCATGCCGTAATAATTTTAACAGCGCCTCGTCGGAATGTTCCCTCAGCTTAGCCATCATTAGGTCCAGATCTAGGTCGTTTAAAAAGTCGTGGGGGTTATTATAATGTTAAATCCCCTTCACGCCAAAATAATTATAAAGTGTAAAGCTTACATCTATATTAAGCAAAATTCGCCAAGAAAACGATTGCAGGAGTATTTTTTGGTTTCACAGATTTGAGCACATCCCTCACCTTACCTGTGATTTCAGGTTAGCGGTATCATCAGGAAATAAGATACGTCATTGATCAACAGCATTGTAACGGGCATTACAATTGTTTGACCACGCGTTGGATGTATTCTGATCTTAGCCAAACAAAAAACTTCCGTGTGTACGATAACTTATTCGATGCAGACGCTTTTTAAAAGAAATGCCCAGATTAAAAACGCATCTAAACTTGCATCCCGAACGGACAATTAATTTTTAGAAACTGAAGAATAGAGAACCACGAATTGCAAAATTGGCGAACAAGCCGGAGTCACCAGCGCTCAGTCACCTTCATCATTGAATTTATTTATCGAAAGAGTGACGAAGACACTCAAAAAATGGAACCAGACGGACGGCTGCCGGGCATCAGAACTTTCTCAGTTGGCAAACGATCTCCTAGCAGGAGG
>DASVBA010000678.1:0-4794 GCA_036376095.1 Chryseolinea sp. | reverse complement strand
CAATAACGGCAATCAGATTAATGACAAACGCCTCGGCAATGAATTGAAAGGCCAGCTGGACACGTGCGGCGCCAATCGACTTTCGCACGCCTACTTCCTTCGCCCGTTCAACAGCCCGCGCGGTTGAAAGATTTACATAATTCACCCACGCGATAACCAGTATAAAAAGTGCTATTACCAGTAAAAAATAAACCGACTGTCCGTTACCATTCACGCGTGCTTCCTGCAACAAGTTTGAATAAAGATGAATGTCAGTCATAGGTTGCAGGGAGAATTTGAACCGGTCAACATCACCTTCTCGGCCAAGCTTCTTCACCAACTCGGGAAACTTTGCATTAACTGACTCCGGGTGTGCTCCTGGTTTCAGCTGTACATAGGTATAAAAGTCATACCATCCCCAGCCTTCCTCCCAGTCTCTTGAAGTCATCTCGGGCCAGAACCTGGGATATGTTTTATACGAGAATAAGTAGGTAAACTTCAGATGGGAATTTTCCGGTGACTTAATGACCCCGGTTATTTCGTACTCTTCCCTGTTTCCAAACCTTATCCGCTTTCCGATGGGGCTTTGATCACCGAAATATTTTTTTGCTGTGGCTTCTTCAACCACTGCAGTGTTTGGCTCTCTCAATGCTGTTGCGCGGTCGCCGACGATCAAAGGATAAGAAAATATTTCAAGGAAACTTTGATCCGCGATAAACACGTTCGTTTCCTTCATGCTTATGTCCTCGTATTGAACAATGCCTCCGCCGTATCGAAGGTACAGTCTGCAGACATTTTCGACTTCCGGGTAATCTGATTTTAGGTTTGGTGCAAGGTTATTGAATGCCGTTGCACACTCGAAGACGCGTTGACCATCTTTATAATAGTCATACTTCACTCTATAGATGTTCTCTCCGTTCGGGTGGAAGTTATCGAAACTTAGTTCATCCTTTACATATTGAAAAATCAAAAGGCTCGCAGCAAGGCCGATTGACAGTCCCAGTACATTCAATATAGAGAAGCCTTTCCGTTTGGAGATACTACGGAGGGTCGACAGCAAATAATTCTTAAGCATGCAATCCCGGTTTGCGTGTGGATTGCAATCGCAGTGCCACTGATCCTTTAGGGTAATTCAGAGTCCAATCCCTGTTGAAGCGCCGCATTACGTATGGAATCGAACGAAAGTGTCCGTACACGGACGATGCCGAACTTGGTGGTTCTACGCCAAGCCAGTCAATATAGCGCCTTGGCGATCCTATAGATGGGGTCGGATTTTCCCATCGAATAGAAGTGCAGTGTGGGAACATTTTGTTTTACGAGCTCCTTCGACTGCTGGATACACCACTCGATCCCAACTTCCTTAACAGCTGCATTATCCTTGCATTGTTCAACGGCATCAGCAAGGTCTTCTGGAATATCGATATGGAACGTCTTGGGTAGAACATTGAGTTGGTTCTTCCCCGTGATTGGTTTGATCCCTGGAATGATCGGAACGTTAATACCCGCTTTATGGCACTCTTCAACAAAATCAAAATACTTTTTATTGTCGAAAAACATTTGGGTGACGACGTACTCAGCGCCCAGATCAACTTTAAGCTTCAAATATTTCAGGTCAACTTTAAGGTTTGGGGCTGAAAAGTGTTTCTCTGGATACCCTGCAACGCCCATACAAAAATTTGTAGGAGAAGTACCTAACAACTCGTCGTCCAGGTAAAGCCCATTGTTCATTTTCTTTACCTGCTGGATGAGCTCTGACGCATACCGGTGTCCGTCAGGTTCAGGCACAAATTTCGATTCAGTTTTGATCGCATCGCCTTGAAGCACCAGGATATTGTCGATTCCAAGGAAGTGCAAATCGATCAAAGCATTCTCGGTCTCCTCGCGCGAAAATCCCCCGCAAATAATGTGAGGTACCGTGTCGATCTTGTATTTGTTCTGGATCGCAGCGCAGATTCCCACGGTGCCGGGCCGTTTTCGAGTGGATCTTTTTTCAAGAAGTCCACTCTCCATTTTCTTATAAACATATTCCTCCCTATGATAAGTAACATCAATAAATGGCGGTTTGAATTCCATCAAAGGATCCAAATTATCAAACAACGACTGGATATTCTCCCCCTTCAGCGGTGGAAGGATCTCGATCGTAAACAGCGTTTTGCCATTCGCGTTCCTCAGATGTTCTGTTACTTTCATCGTCCTTAATTGAGCAGGCTGGAGGAACCAACCTAATACGGAAATTTATTGTTTATCATTTCAAAATTAAACATCATAGGACAAATTAGGCGACAGCCACTTTTCGATTTCTGCCACTGTCATTCCCTTTCTCTTTGCATATTCCTGCACCTGATCTTTTTCGATCTTGCCAAGGCCAAAATATTTCGACTCCGCATTTGCAAAATAAAATCCGCTGACGGATGAAGCCGGGTACATGGCGTAGGATTCAGTGAGTTTGATACCTGCTCTTCCAGCATCAAGGATCTCAAAGAGAAGTCCCTTCTCGGTATGATCGGGACAAGCCGGATATCCCGGCGCCGGCCTGATCCCTAAATACTTTTCACTTATCAAATCCTCATTAGTCAATCCTTCACCTGGCGCATACCCCCACAGTTCTTTTCGGACTTTTTGATGCAGGCACTCGGCAAACGCCTCGGCAAGCCGGTCTGCCAGGGCCTTTACCATGATATCCGAGTAGTCGTCGTTGGCTGCTTTAAATTTTGCGAGAAGCTTTTCTATTCCAATACCGGCGGTCACAGCAAACATCCCCAGATAATCCTCCCGGCCCGACGACACCGGGGCGATGAAGTCAGCCAGTGAAAAATTAGGAAGACCCGGAGCCTTCTTGTTTTGTTGGCGCAAAAAGTGAAAGGTTGCAAATGGTTCCTCCCCGGATTTTCTGGATAGCATAACATCATCGGTTTCAGTCCGGACCGCATTGTAAAATGCAACCACCCCGTTAGCCTGGAGCGTTCTGCCCTTAATGATCTGGTCCAACATTTTTTGAGCGTCGTCAAAAAGCTTCTTAGCCTCAACACCAACGACAGGATCTTTAAAAATACCAGGATACCGTCCCGCTAACATCCACGTCTGAAAAAAGGGTGTCCAGTCAATAAACTTGCGGATCTCCTCGAGCGGATAGTTGATCAATGCTTTACTGCCAATAAAAGAAGGTTTCGTGATCGCTGCTTCTGACCAGTTTATTTTCGTCTGGTTTTTGCGAGCGTCGGCAAGACTGATATAGTTTTTTTGCTCTTTTCGTTTTTCGTAATCGTCCCTCAACTTTGCGTACTCGTCTTTGAAGCGTGTCTTGATATTCTTGAACGTATCAGGGTTTATGAACTCACTGGCCACCGGTACGCTTCGCGATGCGTCCAACACATGAACAACGGGTCCATCATACGCCGGGTCGATCTTTACAGCAGTGTGTATTCTGGAAGTCGTTGCTCCTCCGATCAACAATGGCATGGTCATCTTTTCTCGTTGCATTTCTTTAGCCATGTGCACCATTTCATCCAGCGAAGGCGTAATCAGCCCGCTTAACCCGATCATATCGACTTTTTCCCGCTTCGCAGCTTCAATGATCTTTTCCGATGGTACCATTACCCCAAGGTCAACCACGTCATAATTATTACAGGCCAAAACTACACCCACGATATTCTTTCCGATATCATGAACGTCGCCCTTTACTGTAGCCATAAGAATCTTAGCTGCCGGCTTGTCGACACCACCGATCCGCTTCTTCTCCTCTTCTAGATACGGAGTAAGGTAAGCAACGGACTTTTTCATTACCCGTGCACTTTTGACGACCTGCGGAAGAAACATTTTACCTGCACCAAACAGGTCGCCGACCACATTCATTCCAGCCATCAGCGGTCCTTCGATCACCAAGAGCGGTTTTCCATACTTCTTTAAGGCCTCTTCTGTGTCGCTGTCGATGTAATCGATCACACCTTTTACCAGGGCGTGAGTGATCCGGTCTTCAATCGTTCCCTTTCTCCACTCATCATCTAGCTCCTTCTTTTTCGCAGAGCCTTTTACAGTCTCCGCGTATTCCAATAAACGTTCCGTCGCATCATCCCTTCTATTGAGCAACACATCCTCTACACGTTCGAGAAGTGTCTTGTCTATCTCATCATACACTTCAAGCATTGTAGGATTCACAATCCCCATATCCATCCCTTCTCTTATAGCGTGGAATAAGAACGCCGAGTGCATAGCTTCCCGCACTTTTTGATTTCCGCGGAAACTAAACGAAACATTGCTGACGCCGCCGCTTACGTGGGCATAAGGAAGATTCTCCCGTATCCATCGGGTGGCGCGAAAGAAATCAATTGCGTAATTGCGATGTTCCTCGATACCGGTTGCAACCGGAAAGATATTTGGATCGAAAATGATATCCTGCGGCGGAAATTTTAAGTCGTTAACAAGAATATCATACGCCCGCTTGCAGATGGATATCCTGCGCTCATAGGTGTCGGCCTGACCGTTTTCATCAAATGCCATCACTACGACGGCCGCCCCATACCTTCGCACCAATTTCGCCTGTCTCACAAATTCATCAACTCCACTTTTTAAGCTAATAGAGTTCACAATGCCTTTACCCTGTAAACACTTTAGACCGGCTTCAATAACATTCCATTTCGATGAATCAACCATCACAGGCACCCTGGATATCTCGGGTTCTGAAGCCATGAGGTTCAGGAATCTTACCATCGATGCCTCTGAGTCAATCATCCCTTCATCCATGTTCACATCGATGATCTGTGCACCGCCACGAACCTGATCGAGTGCCACTTCCAGGGCTTCATCAAACTTATCCTC
>DASVBA010000671.1:0-4060 GCA_036376095.1 Chryseolinea sp. | reverse complement strand
TCCATTCGATAAAAAATACCCGATTTTTGCAACATCGCCTGGAAAGTTTGAGGACATGGGATAAGGCGAGCTGCCAGAGGAATTGCCCCCTACATTAATTCCATTAATATAGACCTGAACATCATAGGCACTGCGCATTACTCCGCAGACGTGGGTCCATTTCCCCTGGATGCCTGGTATAGGGGACTTTTTTCCCTGTCGATAGGCAGGACTGTTCGCGCCAAATCCGTCTCCGTATTCAAAAATGATCTCTGACTTGGCTGCAAAAAACCAAAAACCATTATACAGATCAGCGTTGTCCTGGCTCGCAAAAACGGGACCTGGCAGAGTGGATGTGGGATCAACGTACACCCATGCGGAAATGGTAAAGGGTAATGTTAGATTGTCGTAAATGTTCCCAAGATCGATATAATCGTCCTGGCCATCAAAGCTTATGGCGTGACCCGCGCCAACGTTATCAACCTGAGCGCTTAGCGGCACGGAAGGTAAGTTTAACCAACAGAATAATGCCGTTAAGAATGACCAACAACAACTACGACTTCTCAATACAACAACAATTTTGCCTAAATCTCATTAAACAATTTGCTGCAAATATGAGCAATTTGTTCTGGCTGGGAAACTGATAATTTCATCCTACAATGTAACTTTCTAAGCAAGAATTGGCCTGCGGCCCTAGGGTCTATTAAAAATCGATCATTAAAAAGCATTGTCGTCAACATAGATCTCGATATTGTCATGTAATATATTTGTTGAAATGGAACAATCAGTGATATTTAACAATGTTGTCTTTTCTTTTTTTTAATCGTTTACTTGTCGATCGCAAACCTTATTAACTCCATTAATTTTAACTTTTACCTATACTTAAAACTTTTTTCAAATCATTTTTATGCTTGCTACCCAATTGCGAAAATATTTTTTGATGATTGTTGCGGTTTTCGTCATCATTTCGTGCGACGACGAATCGGAACCGTCTTTTCCGTTTAAGCTGGAAGTAAACGCCTATGACGAAGCAACGAAGAGTTTTCAATTGACCGAGGCAACACTAGTGGTGTCGGCCGAAGGTCAGGCCGTCGTCACGAAAGACATTGCAGCCGAGACTTCCACGATCGCTGTCCCTGCAAGAGAGGGTAACTATACGGTGACTGTGACCAAGCCTGATCACCTGCCCTTTGAGAAAACATTCACAGCATCTGAACTCAGTCAATTCAACGGCTCCCCGTTGGTTGTCAAGTTACTCAATGAGAGTATTACGGAGGGGCTAGTGGCCTTCTATCCCTTTAACGGCAACGCAATGGACAGCACGTCAAACCATCGCGATGGAGTGTTACACGGGCCGACACTCACAAAGGACAGGAAAGAAAACGTCAATTCTTCCTATTTTTTTGACGGCCAGGACGATTACATTAGTGTTGCGGATCACAGTTCATTAGATCTCACCGGTAATTTCGCGATTTCACTTTGGGCGCTGGTCTCCTCCACACAAGTGCCGCACGAAGGAATAAATGACATAATACGGAAATGGAACGGCAACACCGAAGGATACCCATTTTCGATTTCGTACCTGAATACACTGGCTGACGACCAGAATGAAGACAAGATCCTTTACGCCCGTTATGACGACTGTGGCAATGTTCCTACCTCCTACTCGCCTACCATTGAAAATGATGAGTTTATTCACCTTGTCCTCGTAAAAGAAGGATCCAAACTACGCCACTATCTTAATGGGAGTCTGATTCAGGAATTTACGGACAACACTTCGTGCACAATTGCAAACTCCGCGGATATGACTATTGGATGCCGGGGAAATCTTGTCAGGTTCTTCAAGGGAAAAATAGACGATATAAGGATCTATAATCGCTCGATCACCGGCGCCGAGGTCGCAAACCTGTTCGTTGAATAGGATTATATCCTTGACAGGACATCAACGATTCGTTCTGCGGTCCGCCCATCCCATAAAGCAGGCACTCGGCCAATTTTCCAGGTGCCTGTTTTTATTTTATTGAGGCTACTCATGAGCTTCTCCAGATCATCGCCTATCAATTCATTTGTCCCTTCAGAGATCGTTTCAGGTCGCTCCGTGTTTGGCCGAAGCGTAACACAAGGTACGCGCAACACCGTCGTTTCCTCCTGTATTCCACCTGAATCGGTTATGGCGCCCGCCGAGTGCTCAACCAGGTAAATAAACTCAAAGTAACTCAACGGTTCGACAAGAATAATCTTGGAAGACTTCCAGGAAGATTGCTCCAGGTTCTTGGCGGTTCTTGGATGTACCGGAAAAACGGCAACGTAATTTTCGATTCCACTTTCGATCGCATCCAGTATGGTCCGCAGTTTCGATACGTCATCCACATTTGAAGGCCGATGCAGTGTTATTACAAAGTAACTGTTGCTCTTAAGGGAGTGCCGATCGATCACATCTGGCTTTTTGGTCCGGGTTTTTGCCCACATCAGCGTATCGATCATAATGTTCCCAACGAAAAAAATTTTTGATTGATCCGTTCCGCTCAGTCTCAGATTTTCATTCGCATAACTTGAGGTTGTAAAATAATAATCAGCCAGCGCATCCGTCACTATACGGTTTACTTCCTCCGGCATCGAGTAATCAAACGACCGGATCCCGGCCTCGATGTGCGCTACCCGGGTTTGCAGCTTTTTGGCCACTATCGTACAAGCCATGGTAGAGTTAACGTCGCCCACAACGATTACCATATCCGCTGGATTTGCCAGCAAATCTTTCTCAAATTCAATCATTATTCTCCCCGTCTGTTCTGCCTGCGAGCCGGACCCCACAGCGAGGTTTACATCAGGTTCAGGTATCTGAAGTTCTTCAAAAAAAATTTTACTCAGCTTTTGATCATAATGCTGTCCGGTATGAACCAAGCGGAACTGTAATCCTGATTCCGGCCTCCTTTTAATCTCACGAATCAAGGCTGCAATCTTTATAAAATTTGGTCGGGCACCTGCTACGATCGTTAACTTCACAGCTTTAGAGTTTGAGTACAAAATTCTCTTTCTTTGTCAGAAATCAAAGGAAGTTCAGGTATGAATTTAGGAATGATCCTAAACGCGCCCTATCCGGCTGATATGCGGGTAAAAAAAGAAACCGATGCATTGATCAAAGCAGGTTTTAATATCTACCTGCTTTGTCTGAGAAGGGATGGCGAAGCGTATGACGGCGAAGTTGATCACATCAGGATCACACGTATTGACGGAGGCAAAAATAACTATGAGCTCGCCTTTTGGGACGGCGTAATGTCTGTATCCTTCAGACATCCTGTTTTTGTGTCCGCTATGAAGAACTGGATCGCAAAAAACAAGATCAAGATCATTCATGTTCATGATCTGCCTCTAGCGGGAAGTGCCCTTGCACTGCGCAGAAAGTTCTCCTTAAAGGTAGTCGTCGATCTTCATGAAAATTATCCGGAAGCATTAAGAACCTGGTTTGAATGGAAGAAGGGTTTTCTGGTAAAGCTGAAGAATAAACTTTTCATGAATCCCGATCGATGGACCCGTCACGAGAGAACTGCTGTAACAGATAGCGACTACGTGATAGCAGTCGTTGATGAAATGAAACAGCGTATCGTTCAAAAGTACAACGTGGATCCGCAGAAGGTAATTGTCATTTCAAACACCGAAGACAAATCGTTTTTAAACCAGAACGTTGATCCTTCAGTTTACAAGGACTTTCAACAAAAATTCCGGATCGTGTATTCCGGTGGCATTGGTCCGCACAGGGGTGTAGACACAGCCATCGAAGGAATGCAATATCTTAAAGTGCACGAAGATATCGAGCTAATCATAATAGGCTCTGGCAGCCGCGATGTACTCGACCACTTGAACGCACTTTCCAGGAGACTGGACGTCTCACAACATGTACATTTTCTGGGGCATCAGTCATTTGCCAAGTTCTATTCGTTCATGCACCTTGCTGATGTCAATATAATCCCTCATAAATCAAACCAGCATACGGACAACACCATTCCGCACAAACTTTTCCAGTCCATGATGTCGGGACGACCCCTCCTGGTAAGTTCGAGCGATCCTCTTAAAAGAGTGGTTA
>DASVBA010000668.1:0-5932 GCA_036376095.1 Chryseolinea sp. | reverse complement strand
GAATACTCGGAGAAATAACGACCGGTTGTTGATCTATACATTTGTTATAGGATGTAAAAACTGAAAAGACCATGACCAAAATCACATTCGGCGTCGAATATCTGAAGGAGCTGGAAGCAGAAGCTGCTGCTACGCGCAAATGCATTGAAAGAGTACCTGCAACGTTGTACGAATGGAGGCCTCACGAAAAATCCATGACGATGGGATACCTCACCCATCTGGTAGCTGAAATTCCAAATTGGATAACACACATGATTCTAAAGTCAGAGATTGATTTTGCTACGTTCCCCCATTTCAAGGCAAGTTCGGCGGCGGAGTTGACAAAACATTTCGATGAAAATGTGGAGGGTGCAAAGGCAGCCTTGAGGACCGTCACAAATGATCAGCTTAGCGAGCCTTTCTTCCTCAAGCACAATGGCCAGGTTGTATTTACTTCACCGAAAAAAGAAAATATAAGCTCGTCGATAAATCACATGGTTCATCATCGTGGTCAGCTTACTGTATACCTGCGTCTTAATAATTTACCGGTACCTTCGATCTATGGTCCATCAGCGGATGATAAGGCGTTTTAGCTTCCGATAGGTATAAGACCTCTTTGCGATTCTCGTAATTATACATGCGTATAGCCATTCGAGTTCAGACTCTTTCGGCGGACGTGTGGGAGCCGGAACCGGGTTCGATCATCGTGAGGAGATTGTCGCGTGATAACGGCCGGGCCTAAGCCTGATGCGGAAGCAAAACACTTATACGCGAATATCGGCCAACTTCAGATTCAACGCTGACCTTGCCGTATAACGCCGTGACAGATTTATGGACGGCGTACAATCCGAGTCCGTTACCCTTTGCTTTTTCGTGGCCGGTGAAGAACATGTCAAATAACCGGGGTCTGATAGATTCGTCAATACCCACGCCATTGTCGTAAACACTGATCTCCAGTGCATTGCCTTTAACGGCCGCGATGATATCAACCTGCGCGTGGTGCGGATCCTTTAGCATGCTAAAGAAAATGGCGTTCTCCACAAGGTTGGTAAGAATGTTTTCCAGCAAGGCGGGACTCGTTCTCATACTTATGTTTTCCGGACATTCCACATTAATCTTAACTCCCGTATCCCGGATGGTTTCACTCAGTCTGGTTTCCACCTCATGTATTGACGTTGCGACTTGCACGGTGGCTATATTCGACGACTGTTGGCTAATCTCGCTGATGTAGATGAGTTTCTTAAGCATCCGATCCATTCCTAACGTAGTGCCTTTCATTCTTGTAAGCAGTTCGGTTGGTGGAATGCTATCCATGATGTTGCAAAGTCCTAAAATGGAGCGAATTGGAGAACGGAGATCGTGCGATGCTCGATAGAGAAATGTATCAAGCTCCCGGTTTGTGTCTTCGAGCAGCTTCGTTCGTTTGACGACAATAGCTTCAAGGTTTTCGTTAATGGTCTGGATCTCTTCATTGGCGGATTTTAGATCCCTGGCTTGTTTGCGTAGCCGCGCACTGAAAGAGATCAAAAGTATGATCAGTGCGCCAAAGACGATCAATACTCCCGCGATAGCGAATGTACGCTGGCGGAATATTCGTTGTTCCTCTTGCCTTTGTTTTTCTGAGTCAGAAAGTTTTGACTCCAGGTTCTGTATGTCAAAATATTTCTCTCGCAATTCATTTATTGCAAGCTGATAGGCGTTTCGATTCTTAATGAATTTGCTTTCATTCTCGATAAGAAGTTTTTCAAGGTGGTCGAGGTCAGCCAGCAGGTTGAGTCGTTCGACAGACGAAAAGTTTGCGACTCCTTTTTCAAGTTTGACTGAGATTGCTTTTATCTTTTCGTCGAATTCGGCTCGATTTGCCTGGAGGGCTTCACTTTCCAGCGTTGTGTGTGCAACGAGGTTCTGGATATCTTCTGTTACAAAAGAAGAATCAGACACTGTACCAAGGATTGGACTCTTGGCGCGAGCTGCTGAATCTTCTACCTGCATTACCAACTCATGAAACTTGTTGTCGATCCTTTTTCTGTCCTTAGCGGAGAGGTCTTTCATTGAAATATCTTTGAAGACAGAATAAAACATTGTAATCGATCGGATTGAATCCAGCATTGACAAGTCGTATTCGTTCGATTGTTCCTTCTTGCCGCTGGCCGTGCCTTGCTGAACACGCGGTTTGTTGACGACGATTACGTTTCCCTGTGGTGAGAGATTAACTCTGCTAACCTCAACTCCGGGGATAAAGATCTGGCTTGCGCTTGTGATCCGTTCATTTAAAGGCACAGGAATGTCGAGCTCGCCGGCGGCATCCGTTTCCAGGTTCAGGGGCTTTGATCCTTTATAGGTCACAGGTGTTTTCGCCAGCCGCGTGCCATTGGAAAACTGAACCGCAAAATGAACCATCGCGTAACTCTTGGGACGCACAATGATCTCGATCACACCTTTGGAAAAGTCCCACGACGCCGCCTCCAGTTTTTCATCTTTGATTTTTACAGACTTGACTGGCAGGTCACTCGCGTTTACTTCAACAATTGCGACAGCTTTCTGTCCTACCGAAAAATAGTCCTTGCCGTTCAGAGACAGTTCAATGTTCCGTAAGGGCTGAAGTTTTTGATCAAACGTCCTGACCTGGATAGTCTGCTTGTCCTGAGCGGATGCATTCAATATCCAACTTGCGGTGAGTACAATAGTCAATAGTATTCCAACCCACGTTACACCAGACCGTTGAATTGTCGGTTGTAATAGAATAGTGAGCCGCAGTTCGGTCATATTAGTTCTTCACTTCTTTCTGATTGAAGATGTCCTTCACCACGACAATTTCGTGATTGCTGATTTCAGATCGGTATTTTGCTATCTCCAGGCTTGCCTTGTGCTCATTACCAGACGGGTCAACGATCTGAAGAAAATATTTGCTAAAGTATGGAATAGTTATTGAAAATCTGCCACCGGCACCAGTAACCCCTTCGAAGACGCTTTTTCCGTGCCTGCTGTCAATAAGGTAGAACTTTACGTTCGGCCAGGGCTGAATTGCGGATTGTTCACTCCAGGTGTGCTCCTTGAATTTCATTACGCCCGTAATAGTGATCGGATATTGCTGCAGGTCCATATCCAGCTCATAAATGTCGTCGTCGTAGCCGCCACGTTTCCGATTCGAGGTAAAATATCCGTGCGTCGCAAGCGAATCAAAGGATAATCCAAAATCATCATAGCTGCTGTTGATCGGATAGCCGAGGTTTTGTGGTTCGCTGTATCCTTCTGATTTGGTTTCCGACTTGAACAGGTCAAGCTGACCGAGCCCAGGCAAACCATCGGAGGAAAAATAGAGACTGCCATCCTGGTGCAGATAGGGAAAGATTTCATTCTGACTTGTATTTATTTCCTCACCAAGATTTTGTGGCTTCGACCAACTACCGTCTCTTAATTCAGAAACGTAGATATCATTTCCTCCAAGTCCGCCTTTCATATCCGAAGAAAAGTATAATAGGGTTCCCTTTTCATTGATCGAGACATCATTTATAGAATACGCGCTACTGTTATGCTGATAGCTGGAGACCACCTTCCATTTGCTGTCCTCCAAAACTGCGAAGTATAGTCCAAGTGTAAATGCGCCGCTTCCATCGGGATCTGACGAGGAAGAAACAAAAACCATGTTGTTCCCTCGATTATAAAAAGCCAGCGGACCAGTGTTGTAGGGCGAGCTGATTGAACCTGCAAAACGTTTTGGTTCCGTCATGATCAATATTCCGGTCGTAGATGCAGGTTTCCACGACGTCTTATACAATTGATAGAATGGTTCATTTAGCCTCGCATTTACGCGTTCGACGGCCTGCGATATTTTTCGGTTTGAAGTAAAGATCAACCCGTCGCGCACGGGAACAGGAGCAAGTTCGCCATAAGTAGAATTAATGGATAATTCCTGAACGGCATAGCGCGATGAGTCCTCAAACAGGTAATTGATATTGTTTATTCCCCAAATCTTCTTAGCGATCATGTCGTTCTTAGGATCGCGCTGAAGACACTTCTTGTAATAAGTGAGAGCAGTTACGTGATCTTTCAATGCTACCTTTGCTTCCGCATACCGGAACATATCTGCAAATGACAGCTCATCGCGTTCGTGGCTGAGATAACTATTGTAAAACATTACAGAGCTATTGTAATCCTTTACGTGGTAGTACGCTTGTGCGAGTTTCAGTTGAGTAGAAACGTCCTCAGGTCTGTTTTCCAGTACGCTTCGATAAAGATCGATGGCGCTGGCGTAATTTCCCTGCGCGTAGTTTTCATTCGCGAGTGTTAACGGATCTTTGAAAATTGAAATTATGCTGGACTGAGCCCTTCCCGTGTCGGGCAGACAAAAAGAGATCATCAGGATCCACGATATTTTCGTCAGTAGGTTCATCTTGGTGATGCGGCGCGTTTTTTGAAATCGCGGAAAATGTAGTTCAACATCAATTCATGAGAAGCGCTGCTAAGTCGGGCAGCGTAATTAATCGGATAGTCGTACGCATAGCCAAATTGAAGCTGCGGTGTGATCTGAAATCTTAAAATAAGGTCGATGGATTCTTCCTTTCTATAGGATACTCCCGTTGTAAGCACTCCCCTATAGATAAAGTTCAGATTGAGATCATATGAGAAGGGCAGCGTCGTAAAGTACTTGATCATGATACCGGGTTCCATGTCGAAGTTATTTGACAGTGTGAATCGGTACCTGGCGAATCCCATAAAATTCGCTTTTTTAAGGTTGACAGATACGGAGTCACTTACGGTGACTGTACGCGATAACAATCCAGGCGAGGATAGACTAAGGTTAAAACGTGGGCTGCGAAGGTAAAGACCGGCGCCGAAGTCGATCATCGTTTCGTTGATGGAATTGACAAGTTTGGGATCCACGGGCGCCCCGGCCAACGATGCATAATCTGACTTTAGGTTTGTGAGTCCTACCTGAAGTCCCATAGACAGAAAAGTCCTTTCCGCCACGTTAATGTGATACGCATAGTTTGTGAGGATGTTAGTATTCTTGTGAACTCCGATCTCATCACGTATGACGGTAAGTCCTAGACCGATTTGTTTTTTTCTGATAAGCGAATGCGCCGAGAAACTCTGAGTGGAAGGCGCTTTATCAACACCGGTCCATTGACTTCTATGCAGCAGTGTGAGGCTCAACGCCTCATCTGCACCTGCATAAGCCGGATTGATCACAAGGTTATTGTACATAAACTGTGTGAACTGCGGCAACTGCTGTGCATTGGTTACCCGTGTGACGAGTAGCAATAGCATTGCGATCGATGCGGTGGTGAGATAGTATGTATTCGATCTTTTCATACTATTGGATTACTTCGATAAAACCTTTTTTCAGGACGACCTTTCCCTGATCTTTCACCTCGATAGTATAAAAATAGGTCCCCGTCGGGACGATGGTGCCACTGCTGTTGGTTCCTTTCCAGACGGTTCGCTCATTATCATAACCCGTCGCGTGAAAAATCTTGTTTCCCCATCGGTCGATAACCACTACCGTATTGCTTTTGAAATTCTCAATGTTGGACAATTGCCATACATCGTTGATTCCGTCGCCATCGGGAGTCACTACTTTGGAAATGACAAACAGCTCGTCTGGTTTTAACACATGGACATCAAATTCGCAGATAGACGCTCTTCCTGATTGATCTGTGAACGTGTATTTAACTGGAGTGATACCTATTGGGAACTTACTTCCGGGTTCGTGAGACTTTGCCACCGTTACCTGTCCACAATCGACGGTTGCCACAGGTTCTTCCCAGTTGACGGTTGTTGAATCACTCGTCTGCGTAGAATTTAAAGTGAGGTCCCCCGGACATCCCTCGATCTTCGGATCTGTTGGGTTTTTTACCACGACTTTAATGCTGCAAGTGTCTGAGTTGCCGGCGGCGTCAATTGCAGTATACTTTACCCTTGTCGTACCTATGGAAAATTCATATTCTTT
>DASVBA010000661.1:0-7222 GCA_036376095.1 Chryseolinea sp. | reverse complement strand
GAATCAAAGTCACGTCCATCAACCCTGGCCTTGTTGAGACTGAGTTTGCACTCGTGAGGTTTAAAGGAGACAAAGACAAGGCTTCTAATGTCTATAAGGGATTGAAACCGCTCCTCGCGGAAGACATAGCCGACATTATGCTCTATACCCTTAGTTGCCCCGATCATGTCGTACTTGCTGACATTACGGTATTTCCAAAAGCCCAAGCCAGTGCTGCACTGGTGAAAAGAGACTAGTCGTCGAACGTTGTCACCTGATCGTGGAGCGAGATTAATGCAGGTCACAAAGTCCGCGACGAATTCTTAGCGCTCCCTTAGTGTTCTTTGTGCCTCGTAGTGACCCTGCATTTATCAAGCTGTGCAGATGGCAACATTTTCATCACTTTAACGCTAGATTAACTGCTGCAGCGTTGCCGCGTCTATCTCGTGTCCTCCGTTGAAAGTAATAACCTTTGGACGGATACTAAGCTTTGCCGAGACGGTCTCCATGGATTGATACTGACTATCGTTAAGGAATGGATCATCCGTGCCGTAGACAACTACCACTTCCTTTTCCATCAGACGTTCTTTTGCAGTCGCTAAATCCAGGTCGGGCGGAAAAACTCCGGACCAAAGGATCAGTCGAGTGAATGCGATTTCTCCATCGCTCACCCAGCGCGAAACCGTAGCTGCGCCTTGTGAGAATCCGAGAATAGTTACCGGTACAGAAGGGAGATTCAGATTCAAATACAACCTATTGAGGTAAGTCAGATAGTTTTCGATATCAGTAAGCCGGTTCTCTTTAGTCATCCAGGTGGCACCAACGCGATCGCTGGCCCGTCCGGTTGATTGCAGCGGGTCGACATAGAAGCGTGACAATGCCTCGGGTGCGATCACGAAGATGTTATTGTCTTTTAGTATGTCGAACTTCCTGATGAAGTATGCTGCAAGCTGACCATATCCATGCAGAACAAACCAAATGGATTTCGTCGACGGACCGAGATGGCCGAGTGTATAGTAACGCGCTTTAAATTCGAAGGACAAATCGTGTGCTTGCATGAATCTAAAATAAATAAAAATGGCCACCCGAAGGGCAGCCACAAATTCTAATGACTATTGTATTCAGATCTTAACGCTTGAATCCGAGTGCGCTGCCACCGCAATATCCGGTGGAGCCATCGAAAGTATACTGTATGTAGTAGATTCCGGTGTTATTGCAAGGATAAGCTATCGCCGAGATGAACTGGCCATTTATTTTGCTTGATGCAACTTTATTTCGTTGTGAATCATAAAGGCTTACTACAATACCATCTGTGGGCTGCGCGGCGGCGCAGATATTGATCATGTATTGTGTTCCTTTGGTAAAAACGTACGAGTACTCCACGTATTCTTTACCACCTTTTTCGATTTTGTAGCTCTTCAGGAAGTTGAAGCCCGTAGCCAGCTTTGGAATACACTGGT
Organism: Chryseolinea sp.; assembly: GCA_036376095.1. GTDB lineage: Bacteria > Bacteroidota > Bacteroidia > Cytophagales > Cyclobacteriaceae > Chryseolinea. The sequence goes on along the minus strand of DASVBA010000661.1, from coordinate 5,783 downwards.
TGCTTAAGGCTTCAGAGTTGCACTGTCCGATTACATCCAAAGTGCTTAGGGCGAAAACGGAAAGAACAATTACAATTAACTTTTTCATAGGCTCCTATTATGAATCTAGCTTATAACCTTGTTTCTGATGTTTGTTGTAATGGACTTAATGTTGGATATGTCGTCAGGTGTTATTTCAATTGTGCTTGAACTATTATCCTTAATAACCATAACGCCATCGACGATCTCGAATGTTGATTCTTTGTAAGTGTAGGTGATGTTAACCTTATCATAGATTTTTTTCAACTCTTCCATGTCAGTCAACAATGATGCCATATTTTGGTCCGACTCTTTATAGAAGGACAACAGCAGCATGATGTTTTCGAGGATAATTTTTTGTTCGCCTATGGTCTCCTGCAATTCTTTATTATTAGGATTTAAAGCAGCTACTTCGCAAGTGATGTGCAACGCTTCAAGCCATCCGCCTGTGAGGAACAATACGCTAAGGTTAGAGCGATTTTGCGTTTGAAGATAGTGATTGATGCTGTTAAAATTCTGGGTGGTAATGAGCAACAGCGAATCAAGGTTCTTGCTATTTGTTGCAAGCCTGCCTATTGTTTCGATATCGAAGAACTGACCAATGTTCAAGCCGTCGGCCAGCTCCTTAATTGAAGCCATGTATTTTACGCCATCCTGGTTTTGTTCATAGATATTTGTGTAGCCGAGGTCGGTACCATACACGCCCAGGTTAAGGGCTTTCTTGAAATTGCTATTGTATTTGGAGATGTTATCGGGAGAGTTGAGGTAACCGGCATTGTACTTCTTGCCTGATTCTTTAAGCAGCACTGAGATCTCTAACGGGCTGGGGATCTGCTGTAGGATGTCCCCGATGACTCCCTCTGAAATGGAAGGCCCTTCAGCTTTTGCCGAATCCAGCCCTTCGAGGAATGCCTGCTCATCCGATTTTTTGCCGGATCCACAGGCGGTGAAGAGTGCCAGAACAAGCCCAAAGATTACAATTCTCATAGCTATAAAATTATTCGTTTACAAAGTTAAAAATTCAGCCTTACCGGCCAAAAACTTACCTGAATGCTTTAATTCTTTTTTGCCTTTTCTCCGCCTTTGCCAATCTTGACCCCTAAGCCGTCGAACGAATTGATCAGTTTTCGAAGCAATTCAAAGTAAAGAGCGACGTACAAGAGCACCGTCATGATCCAAATGATAATGTTATTGAATAAAAAAGTACTTACATCAGTGCCCAACAGGTTCTTTTTGGGGGCAAAGAAATGAGCACGGTAGTCGAGCGGCCCTGACGGTCGCGGGTCAATAAAGATGGGATTTATCTGCTGATATAACTGGCCTTCAAACTCTATAATACGTTCCTTTTCATCAACGTTCTTTACCAGGTCAGCAAGGCTTTCGTTATAGTACTTGTCCTTATAGCGGTTGATGTCATAATCGCTGCCTTCTTCATTTTCGTATTTGAAAATAGCAGCCTCTTTTTGTTCAACGGCCTTGTTATAAACATCCTGGTAAAACTTCTTGTAGGCTGTTAAGAAATCTTCCAGCTTTTTATTGAAATCAGGCGAGAGTTTATCGACAGTCCAGGTTGATGCTAACTCCTTTTCAAATCCCTTTTTGTAAAAATCGTTTTGAAGCGTGGTTTGAATGATATAAAGATCCTTTTCCACTGCGCGTCTGATAGTATCGTTTTTTGAGGTAAGATGGTCGAAAATGAATTTGCGTTTCTTGTCCAGCTCATTCACAAGAAACGATGATCTGAAATCCGCCTGGCTTTCATACTTTTCGAACTCATAGTATGGTTTTTCATATGAATTGTTTCTGAACTGATCAACCACGAGCGCTTCATAGGCCCAACGCGATGCCATAAGATCTGCGATAATGGGAACCTTGCCTTTCGTACTGATGATCTCATTAAGTTTATCAAAAGGGAAGAGTAAACCGCTAAGGATCATCTGCGGTATTAACAGCAGGGGTATCATGACGTAGACAGTAACTGCCGAGTTAAACGCAGATGAGATATTAAGTCCCAATACGTTTGCAAAACACGACGTCGTGAATAACACGAACCAAAAAGGCAGTAGCATACTCCACTCGATTTCCAGGATAAGATTACCCAGAACAACGAACGATAGGGTCTGAACAGCGGAAAGGGTGAAAAGAATAAAAAGCTTTGAGGTCAGGTAGCTGTTCCAGCTTAGATTAAGGAATGATTCACGACGAAGGATCTTCCGATCCCGAATTATCTCTTCCGCGCTTACTGTTAGTCCCATGAACAAAGCCACGATAATGCTCATAAGCAGGAACGCTGGAAAGTTTTCATTAAACCGGAATACGTATTCCGTTCCTCCGGGGGAGCTCCTGTACTTTATGATCACAGCAAGGATCAATGCAAGCAACGGAGCTTCCAATAAGTTGATGAGCAGGTATTGTTTGTTGCTAAGCTTCGAAAGAGTATCGCGTGTAACAAAGATGAAGGTTTGTTTAAGCTTGTTTGGAAGGCGTAATGATCTTGGAGGCTCTTCCTTAATGTCTTCGACACGGTTTATCTTAAAGCGTTCTTTGAAAAGATCGTACCATTGCGGCGGTGAGATCTTCCTTTTCGCCGTGGGCTGACCGTACTCATCGACCACTTTTGCTTCAATGATATTGAAGATCTGCTCCGGATTTACATTTCCGCACGTCTCGCACTGACCTCTGTTACTATCTACCTGGTGCGTTGACTTTTTGAAATACGTGACGGCATCGATTGGCGGTCCATAGTAAGCCGGATATCCACCGGTATCCATGATGATCATCTTGTCGAACATCTTATAGATATCCGATGAAGGCTGGTGTATAACAACAAAGATCAACTTGCCTTTCAATGAAAGTTCTTTCAGCAAGTCGATAACATTTTCCGAGTCTCTTGAAGAAAGTCCCGAAGTTGGTTCATCGAGGAACAGGATGGCTGGTTCGCGGATCAATTCCAGGGCGATATTGAGACGTTTACGCTGTCCGCCGCTGATGGTTTTATCCAGGGGATTGCCCACGCGAAGATCCTTACGCTGATCAAGGCCCAGGTTCTCCAATACCTCCATTACGCGTTTGTGAAGTTGTTCTTCGTTAAAATCCGCGAAACACAACTTGGCGTTGTAGTAAAGGTTTTCGTATACGGTGAGTTCTTCGATCAGCAAGTCATCCTGCGACACATAACCTATAACGCCGTGGATCTTGTCTTTTTCTGAGTTTATATCAAAGCCGTTTATCAGGATCTGTCCTTTCGTTGGCTTGACCAGTCCGGCCATGACATTAAGCAGCGTGGTCTTACCTGCGCCGCTGGCACCCATGATGCCGATAAGTTTACCCGGACCTTCGGATATCGCTACGTTCCGCAGGCCGATTGCTCCGGTCGGGAATTTGAGTTCTTCGATGGATACGTTAAATGAAAGCTTTGTCGTCTTGATCTCTTCATTGAAATGCGCAACGAGATCGCTGTAGTATAACGCGTCGCCTGCCTGCGTCTTGATGGTGCTGCCGTGTGAGAAAAGATAAACACGGTTCACCTGCATAGGGAATCCATTCAACGCGTTCGATTCGTCGCCAAGGTACTTCGTGAAATACATGTCGACGCTTCTTACACGCATGAACACCAGACTTCCCTCAATGTGGCCATGAACATGTTTGTTCAGCCTGCTTTCGTCGATGCTATGCCCCTTATCGAGCAACAGAATATCGGCGAAGTTCAGCGACGTTGCATCTTCCGTGATTACAAAGTTCTCAATATGGTGATATTCGTCCTGAACAATATTGAACACGTTGGAGGCCGTGTTGATGATCTCCATCCGTTGCGGAGTAAAGTTTTTGTCGGTGGCTACAAGCTCAAGAAGCTTGATCAACACGATCACTTTTTGTTTTTGTGTAAGTGTTTTGTTGATCTTCTTGCAGATACCCAGGGTCTTTACGGAATCTTTAACTGAGGTGAGTTTGGACTTTCCGCTGTCTTCATCGCCTTTGCCATACCCGGAGAACTGGTCGTAGAGATCCACGTATTCTTTTATGGAATCCTGGTCAAGTTCTGTTTGAAAGAAGTTGATAACAAACTGGCGTTCGCGTTGAGTAACTCCGCCGTCTTGTTTGGTTATGATTGCAAAAAGTTGGGTGAGGGCTTTGAGTATTTCTTCACTCATAGGCTGAAGGTGATGTTATAAAGGTATCAAAAAATATCGGTTACCAGCCCGTAGAATTCAACTGCGAAATTCTAAAACATGGCCAATAACCGACAAGTTGAGAAAATTGCCCTGGTCAGTACGTCTTGAATTCAAAAGGAATCTCTACCAGTTCGGAAAACTCTTGTCCGGCTTCTTCCATATCTTCATCATCCTCGTGGAAGTACCATAATATTTTCATGCCTTTAATGTCTTCCAATGCTGACAAGACATCAAGAATAAGTTTAGACGATGCGGTGTTGAAGTATTCCAGTTTGAAGACGAAATCCGTTGAAGGATTGGACTGCTCCCCGTATGATTCAATCCACTCCAAAACTGGTCGATAGAACTCTGCTGAGTCTTCTGGGAGTGAACGTCCGGATATTTCAAATATTCCATTCTTTTTATCTAGGATAATCTTCGGGGTATCTTCAGTTCCTTCAAGATTTAAAATTTCCATGGTATAGATCTATTTTAGTTATTCAATTATCAATTATTCAGTATCGCGCGGCACGTTTACCTTCAGGCAAAAGAAACAGTAATCGGCATTCATTTCCGGAAATTCAAATTGAAGTTTTCCACCCGACTTTCGGGCCATGTCCACGAAGCCGAGACCAGCACCGCCTTTTTCAGAGATCGTTGTGTTCTTAATTATCTCCTTATAAAGTTCTTTCAAGCCATCTTTATCAAGACCATTAATGTGCTCAAGGGTTTTCCTGAGCTTGTCGACGTTTGTTCTTCGGACAGGATTACCGGACATGATACTGTAACGGTTGGATTCTTTGCCGATAAGAAAGATTGCGGCGTGGCTACGCGTCTGGCCGTCGACCAGTTCATCGCTGTGTTTTACGATATTTTGCAGTGCCTCGACCATTACATTAAACACCTTACGCTTGATGCTCGAGTCCTCGCCGGTAGAATCAAGATTTCTCTCGGCCATGGACAGAATGGATTTGGTGCTTTCCTGGGTGAAATCACCCTGATACACCAGAATCAGATTCTGCGACATCATGGTGCGGTGCAGGTCATAAATAAAATTCATGCTTCTGAAAGATTAGATTATAAGATTGCGGTTCACTAAGATATAAGTTTTTCATTTAAAACCTTCCGGGCATTCAAATCCCCGAACTGTTCTGTTATCTAAAATTTTATTCCGATTAATAATACGTCGTCGGTTTGTTTGGTCTCACCACGCCAGCTTTCCCACTGGTTGTCGAAAGTTGTCATGGCCTCAGTCATCGGTAACGTGTGGACCTGCTCAATGATCTCCCGGACTCTCTTAGGTCCAAACTTCCGGCCTTCCATGCCACCAAACTGGTCGGGGAATCCATCGGAGCTAAAGTAGATCGAGTCTCCTTTTTCAAGCTTGATCTTTGTGTTAGTAAAGTTAGTCTGGTTCTTAAATATACCGCCTCCGATAGGGAATTTATTTCCCTTCACTTCATCCATAACACCTTTCTTCATAATGTATAAAGGACGGTGTGCTCCCGCGTATTCAACTTCCCGGGAAGCAACATTGATCTTGCAAAGCGCAATGTCCATCCCGTCCTTTGTAGTGGAATCCTCGTCTTGTCTGAGGGTGGTTGTAACGCCCTC
>DASVBA010000659.1:0-6068 GCA_036376095.1 Chryseolinea sp. | reverse complement strand
GAGGTTTTTGCGTGAAGAATATTCAACGCAATCAACGCGATGTCTATCACGTGGATATCTAGGGCAAACAAAAAATCTAATTAAGCGAGGCATTCAAACCTGGTCCCACGACGAATCTCTAACTTCACACAGTGATGGTTGTGACCTGTATTTATGATTTTCCCTGCTCACCGAGAAATGCTTTGTTCAAAAGATCCGGGACTCAGTGGATTCAGAATCCAAAACCAAGTTGATTCTCATCTTTGACTTTTATGGATTTTACTTTTCCCTGCACAACCGACACAACTTCTTTGGTCCTGATGTACAATACGTAACCCTCAACATCTGCAAAGTTCATTTTCCGCAGGATGTCGACATAGTCGCGTACTTGTTTTTGATCAGCTTTCGATGGGATCCCTGTTTTGAAATCAACAACAACTGCCTTGCGGCCTTTTAACATGAGCCTGTCAATACGATTTTCCAGACCTGACGGCAACAGGATCGGTATTTCCGTTCGAACTTCCCAGGATGGATCGAACCACGACGCTACCTGCGAATTGGTTAATAGTTCATGTAATTGATCGCTCACAATCTTTTTTTGATCTGATGTTATCAGACCTTCGCGGATCATCTGGTCCAACGTTTCCGGAATTTGATGAGCATAGGCAATTCGTGACAACACGGTGTGAATATGTATGCCGTAACTGATCTTTTCGAGCTTATCGGCTTCTTGCGATTCAAAAAAATTAGCTGATTGCTGTTTGATCACAATCTTATTCCGCCACAGAAACGATGGGTAGGATGACAATCCAATAGTATCCGATGACTCGACTATTTCCTGCGATGGATACAAGGTCCATTCATTCAATTTGAACGCCCCCTTGGTAAGGTCCCAGCTCTCGTTTGACACGTAGCCGGTTTGAATACTTTGGTAGAGCAATTGAGCGACACCTTTTCGGATATTCCGAACTTCCGGATGAGGTGCAGTAACGATCAGGCCGTGCTCTGCCCGTGTAAGGGCAACGTACAGAAGGTTGAGGTTATCGAGATAGCTGCGTGTGCGCTCTTCGTCGTAAAAGCTTGCAAAGAGAGTTTCCTTAAGCGTCCCGGAATATTTCACCGGCAAATGACCTGCTTCGTTGAAGGGTTCTGTTTGTGACGTAACCCAAAGGTTGGGAGCCTGCCACGTGTCATGATCCAGCCCCCAAGCACAAAAGGGCACGATCACATACTTGAATTGTAATCCCTTCGCTTTGTGAATGGTCAGGATCTGAACGGCATCTACTTCGCCCGAAACCTGGATTGACTTTTTTGCCTTATTGTCTTCCCACCATTCGAGGAACGCGCCGAGATCATTTTTTTCACGGCTATAAAAGTCAAGCACAAGATTTTGAAACGTGATCAGATAGGCGAGCTCACCTTTGATTTCGCCAAGTTTGAAAATTGATACGAGCGTTTCCGTTAATTCGAACAGGGGCAACTTCTTCAAAAATGTCTTTTCTTTTGTGAATGCTGGTGGGAGGTTGTTTTCAAATATTGCCTGGTTGGTCACTGCGAACACCTCTATTAATGAACGGTCTGGTTCATGAAGTTTTGCGAATTCGTAAGCAAGTTGCGCCCGTGCAACGGCGTCATCGGCATTTAACAAATACCTCATTGCAGCGAGAAGAAGATTTACCGAGGTCGCTCCGTCGAGACGCAACGATTCGTTGGAGACCACTTCATATTGAAATCCGGCCCTGGCATGTCCCGAGTGCTTGTATTGCAGGAGCTCAGCGACGATTTGTTGCCCTTCTTCGTTCCGTCGCACCAGAATGGCTATGTCTTTCAACGATGCGCCCAGTTCCTGCAGTTCTTCAAGATACCCGGGAATAGAGTGAAGCGCCTGTTCCTTCCACTTTAACTCTTCTTCATCTTTCAGGAATTTTACATTTACGAATCCTGTTTCCCCCCGTGATGCTTGCTGTCGAACATCGCGATAGGCCTCGAGGGAAATAGGATGCCCCGTGTCCATCGATACGATTGCAGATGCCTGCTGAAATACGATATTGTTGAAGTCAACGATGGATGACGCGCTTCTAAAGTTGCTGTTCAGCTCATTGACAGAGATTCTTGCAGAGCCTATATTTTGTTCAATCTCCTGTTGAAGCAACTTCAGGTCACCCCCACGCCAGCGGTAAATTGCCTGTTTGACATCGCCAACGACCAGGCTGGTGTACCCTTGGTCGAGACTGTTCGTTAACAAGGGCAAGAAGTTCTTCCATTGCATTGAAGATGTATCCTGGAACTCATCGATCAGGAAATGTTTGTAGAACGAGCCAACCTTCTCATAAATAAAAGGTGTATCGCTGTCCTGGATCACGCCGTTGAGAAACTTTGGCGCGTCGGCAAGAAGCATAAGATTATTTTCGTCCTTGTATTCCTTGAGCTTGCGTGAAATATCTGCGACCAGTCCGAAGACGTAAAAGTTCTGCAGTACGATGTCGGCGCTGAGGCTTTTGTTGAAATGATCATCGTACAGTTGAATTAATTCACGGATGATCGGAACAAGCTCTTTTTCTGCGACTTCGATCATTCGTTTGGGGTTCGCGAGCTTGCTGTTGGGCCAATTTGCCGCGACAGTAAATTCGGTCCTGATGCGCTGTGAGGGTTCGAGGTCCTTTTTGATGGTTTTGCCGTACGCGTACCGTTCCAGAAATCCAAACAATCCTGACGTCCTTCCGAATTTAACATCGATGTCTTTCCAACCTTCTTCTGCCATTATCGACAAAGCCCTTTTTGCGAATCGTTCGCCGGTATTGATGAAGAAGTCTCTTTCCTTCAACAGGCTTTTGCGCAAGTCGTGGAAGTATTTTCGGTCTGAAGTAGCGCGCAACACATCGTCTTCAATATCTTTGAATTCTTCCCTGAAGATTTCAGAGGCGAACTCAATGAGACTGCTGCGAACATCCCAGGCACGTTCGTTCTCCAGGTTTTCTTTCGCAAATTCAACAACCCAGTCGGTGAGCTCCTTGTTTGTCCCCAGCTCGTCCATCAAGTTGTCGATCACTTCTTCGAGAACGGCATCCTGCTCTACCTCGAGTCGGTAATCACCGACCAGACCGGCTTCCCGTGTAAAAGAACGAATGACCTTTTGAAAGAATGCATCAATGGTGCTGATAGAGAATTGGTCGTATTTGTGCAGGATGGCGGCCTGGGCTTCCTGTGCGTATTGTTGGAAGGTTGCATGATCCAACTTTAGCGACTTCCGTAACTCTTCCGCGAGCTCATTGCTTGTGCCGCGGGCGAAAGCATTCAGGTATTCAAGGATACGATCTTTCATTTCCTGCGTCGCTTTATTCGTAAAAGTGACAGCGAGGATGTACCTGAAGTACTCCGCACGGGATTTCAACGCCAGTGTGAGATAGGCTTTTGCCAGAGTCCGTGTCTTTCCGGAACCAGCTGACGATCGGTAAATGTGAAAAATCTTATCCAGGGCTCAACAGTTTTAGTTTTCGGATGATCACAAACTTAATTAATTAGAATGATCTTCCATTTCTTTTGAACAGTGTGTAGTGACATCGGGCGCTTGTACCTTATGATACGGTTTAAGGTTTAAATGCAATGTAAAATTCATACATTAGAAGTAATTCTATCTATGCGGAGAATTTACTTCCTGGTTCCCAAGATTGCGTTTTCGTTTCCGGTACAGTTGTTCTTAAACAACATCCAGCGAAACCACGTGCTCATGCTGTGCTGGATAGTCCTTTTTGCAATGATAACCGGCGGTTTTGGAAAATATCTGGGTATTCCTTATTTGTTTCTCGACCCGGAATACCTCAACAAGGTGAATTTCAAAAGCTTTTTTATCATGGGCACTACGTTGGCAGGATTCACGATGGCTTTTCACATTACCTGTTACATTACCGATGGTCACAGGTTTTCATTCATTGGCGCGCTTGGTCGTCCTTTCACCAAGTTTATGATCAATAACAGCCTTATCCCGCTGGTCTTTATGATCGTTTACATTTTTGAGATCATCAAATTCCAACGAAGTAACGAATACAGCAGCGCGCGCGATATTGCAAACAGTCTTTTTGGTCTGGTTGCTGGCTACCTGGTGATGTCGATGGCGTTTGTCCTGTACTTCTGGACGACCAACAAGGATATATTCAAATACGTTGTTTGTCAGATCGATGAGAAGATCAAGCACAACGTGAAAGTGACCCGTGCCAGCGTGATGAAAAAACTGGATATCGCCCGTAAGAAACAGATCCATGTTGAAAATTATATCGACTACGATTTCAAGATCAAAAAAGTTGAAGACAACAATTTCTACGACAAGGCCACAATACTAAAAGTCTTCGATCAAAACCACTTCAATCTCGTAGTGATTGAGTTGACTATATTTGGCTTTGTTCTATTGCTGGGAGTGTTCAAGGACTCGCCGCAGTTTCAGCTTCCCGCTGCGGCAAGTTTCATAATCTTCCTGACCATCTTTGTGATGATGTCCGGAGCTTTTTCCTATTGGTTCGGAGGATGGTCCGCCACAACGGCATTAGTGCTGTTCCTGATCTTCAATCATCTTGTCGGTGAGGACTATCTTACTAAACGTTACGAAGCATTTGGGTTGGACTATCAGCATCCCGTGACAGAATATTCAGTCAAAGCATTGCAGGAACTCAATGACTCCACCCACATAAAAAGGGATCTGCAGAATAATTTTATAATGCTCCAAAACTGGCGGGCGAAATTTCCGGAAGGCGAAAAGCCAAAGATGGTGTTCTTGTGTGCAAGTGGCGGAGGTAAGCGTGCCGCGCTTTGGACGCTTACGGCGTTGCAGACAGCAGATAGCGTGACAAATGGAGCGCTGATGGAAAAAAGCATCCTGATCACGGGAGCATCCGGAGGTTTGATTGGCGCAAGCTATTTTCGGGAGCTCAAGCTCCGTGAAAAATTGGGAGAGAACACACGTCCCTATGCGGAAGTGCACCGCGAGAATATCTCAACAGACAATCTCAATCCGCTGATCTTCAGTCTTCTTGCCAACGATTTTTTTGTGAGCTTCACCAAGTTCCAATACAATGGCAACTATTACTATCGGGATCGGGGTTACACTTTCGAAGAGCAGCTGAACCAGATCACGGAGCGGATGATGGACAAACCGATATGGAAGTATGACAGCGCAGAGTTGGAAGCTATAATTCCTATGATGATCCTTGCGCCCACGATTGTCAACGACGGTCGCAAACTGTACATCGCTTCCAGGCCTGTTTCTTTTATGAACTATGATATTTTGAGTTCGCCTGATTATTTTCGATCCAAGTATAGCGGCGTCGACTTCCAGTCTTTGTTCGCAGACCAGGGTGGAAGAGATCTGAGATTTCTTTCGGCATTGAGAATGAGTGCAACGTTCCCCTATATTACTCCGAATACAACCCTTCCCACGGAACCCGCTATAAAGATCATGGATGCTGGGATCTCGGACAACTTCGGACTATCGGATGCCATAAGGTTCATGTTCGCTTACAAAGAGTGGATTTCAGCAAACACGTCTGGTGTTGTCTTTCTTTCCATCCGTGATTCGCCAAAGTTAAGTATGATTGCTCCGAAAGCACAACAAACGCTGGTAGATGATTTCACCCAGCCGATAAGCAGTGTCTACAATAACTTTGAGAATTTTCAGGACATAAACGCCGACATGCTGATCAATCATGCGAGAACGTGGTTCAAGGCCCCCATTTACCGGATCGACCTTCAGTATGAATCAGATGTCTACGTTCCCATCCTTCAAAAAATGGATAGTATCCGACAGAACAACGCTAGAGCATCTCTTAGCTGGCGACTAACCACTCGCGAAAAGGGAGCGATCATTTCATCGATCAACGCGTATGATAATCAACGGGAGTTACACAGGCTTATTGAGTTGTTGAAGTAAAAACTAGCGACCTGGGGTACCTGGGCCATCCTTGAGTAACTGATGAGTAGCCAAATCGTCAGAAGAAGCCATATCGGCTTAAGTAGTTTTACAATTCAGATCTTTTCTAACTCAACGCCAGAAACTACCTGAGCATTGATTTATTGACATATTGATTTATTGAGTGTTTACC
>DASVBA010000658.1:0-13872 GCA_036376095.1 Chryseolinea sp. | reverse complement strand
ACGATCAAAAGAACCGGTTTGAAAAAGCAGGGGAGGTGGCCAAAAAGCTAACAACCTTTGACCTCTAATTTTATGACTGTAACGGCCGAGTTGATGATCCTGATCACACCACCCGATTAATCACGGTCATCCTATAAAAATATTTCCTATTTCTTTTACAAAATATATACTAATTGATATATATTTGTTTAACAAACATTATACAAATGTCTAAAGAGTACCTCGGAGAATTTGAAGAATTGGTATTGACCATGGTCGGGATCCTTCAGGAGGACGCATACGGGAATTCTATCGTCAACGAGATAAAAGAACGCCTCGGCAGGGAGTCGAACTTGAGTGCGGTACACGTCACGCTTTACAGATTGGAAGACAAGGGGTTGGTGAAATCACAAATGGGCGGTGCGACAAACTCGCGCGGCGGAAGGCGAAAAAGGATATTCACCATCACCAATGCAGGATTAGCTATGCTGAGGGCAATGAAGGAATCGCGTATGGACCTATGGAAGCTCATACCCCAATTAAAAATTGCAGGGAATTTGTAATTGCTGGCTTAACGACCAGTATCCACGAACAAGGCTGAGATTATGGAAGAAGGCCAACACGATAAGAAGCCATCGCCGCCAGCATCGGCTCTTCAATTCCTTGAATGGTTCTGTCCCCCAAAACTATATGAGGGGATTGAAGGCGATTTGGTGGAACAATTTCAGCGCGACATGTCAACGTACGGTCATCGCAAAGCGGGGCTGCGTTTGTGGATGGGAGTTCTCCGATTCTTTCGTCCAGGAATAGTATTAAGGAATAGATTTTCATTTCAACTAATAAAAGTGGATATGTTACGGAATTATGTTTTGGTGGCGTTTAGAAATGTCCTTAAGAACAAAGTATTCTCCGGGATCAATGTCTTTGGCTTAGGTATCGGATTGGCGGCTTGCCTGCTGATTCTTCAGTTTGTAATGGTGGAGTTGAGTTACGACAAGTTTCATACAAAGCTCGATCGAATTTACAGAGTAACCAATGATCGTTTTCAACATGGTAAATTAATCCAGCATGGAACGATCACATATCCTACAATAGGCCCTGCAATGGCAAAGGATTTTCCGGAAGTCGAACGTTACACACGGTTGATGCCTGGATGGGACTTTAATGCAAAAGTTGGCGATCGCTTTTTTAGAGGCGACAATAGTCATTTTGCGGATGAGCATTTTTTTGCTGTCTTCGATTTTCCGCTGCTTGCCACTCAAGGTGCAGACATTCTTAAGGACCGATACAGCGTTGCCCTTAGCGAAAAGACGGCGAAAAAGTACTTCGATATTGTTGACAACAACTACAGCACGGTAATTGGGAAAACATTGTACCGTGGGATGGATACGCAACCGTACAAGGTTGTTGGTGTATTCGCCAATATACCTGACAATTCACATCTTCAATTTGATATGTTGGTCTCGTACTCTACATTAATAAGCCCAGATAACCACGGTGCCGACGACAGCTGGACCTGGTCGGATATGAGGCATTATTTGCTGCTGAAGCCCGGCACCAACTACAAAAAGCTCGAGGCCAAGTTCGAGGATTTTAGTCAACGGCATTTTCAGGGTGATAAAGTATCGGGTAGTGTAGAAAAGTTTTTTCTGCAACCATTAAAAGACGCGCATTTGTATTCGGATTATGAATACGACATTGCAAAGACCGCAAGTGGAAAGGCAGTTTGGGCAATGCTGATAGTGGCGGCCTTTATTTTGTTGATCGCATGGGTCAATTATATAAATCTTACAACCTCGCGTGCACTGGAACGGGCAAAGGAAGTCGGACTTCGCAAAGTAATGGGTGCTGTAAAAGGACAACTCATGCGACAGTTTGTTTTTGAGTCCATGCTGATCAGCCTGTTTGCTTTTGTTCTTTCGGCTATTCTCACTCAATTGTTGCAGCGGCCATTCAACGAAATAATTGGAAGCAACCTGTCAATCTGGAGCCTGCTCTCTGCGCTTGACACCAAAATGCTTATTGTTGCACTGCTCATCATAATCACCGGAGTATTGTTATCAGGCTTTTATCCCGCCGTTGTATTGTCGTCGTATCAACCCATCACGGTATTAAAGGGAAAATTTCAGCGATCCTCGTCGGGCAATCTTCTACGAAAAGCGCTGGTTGTTTTTCAATTCACGACATCAGTTGCGCTTATTACTGGTACACTCATCGTTTCGCAGCAGCTAAAATTTATGAATAGTGCTGATCTCGGAATTAGTATCGCGAATACTATTGTTGTTGAAGGACCCGAGACGCCCTGGGATTCGACTTTTATTGGAAGGATTGAAACGTATAAAAATGAACTTACGTCGATTCCGGGTGTGATAAGTGCTACCACTTCTAACAACATTCCCAGCGCAAGACTCGGGCGTATCTTTGACATCAGGCTTACCGACCAGCCAAACTCGTCAAATGCTACAATGAGTTTTTTGGGTGTAGACCACAATTTCTTTTACACTTACAACGTCCCTTTGATTGCAGGTAGAAAATTCCTGCCGACTGACCACAACCTTGATTTTAATAAAATCACAAAGGTGGTCGTCAACGAAAGCGGTGTGAAACTATTGGGGTTAAAAGATCCCGAAGAAGCGGTGGGTAAGTCGATCAAAGTGTGGGATGTGGAACGGACGATTGTCGGGGTTGTATCGAATTTTCATCAGGAGGCTCTCCAAAAACCCATGGAACCGATTGTGTTTATTGCTTCTTACGGCAACTGGTACCCCACGTCAATCAAGGTTGAGCCGTCGTCACTTCAGACGTCGCTTGCAGGTATAAAGTCTGTTTACGAGAGATCCTTTCCCGGTAATTCGTTCGATTATTTCCTTCTCGAGGACCGGTATAACAATCAGTACAAAGAAGATAAACGGTTTGCATCAGTCGTAAATATCTTCACAGGTCTTGCTATTCTTGTTTCTTGTCTCGGTCTTATCGGATTATCTTCGTACACAGCCATACTACGCACAAAGGAAATTGGAATACGAAAAGTGCTGGGTGCGTCACTCCCAAGCATTGTGACTCTTCTGTCAATCGACTTTTTGAAATTGATTCTTGTCGCGGCCTTGCTTGCTTTGCCGGTTGCATATTTTTCAGCAAATCAATGGCTGCTTGCTTACGCGTACAGGATTTCACCAGGCTGGACTTTGTTTGTCATACCTGTGTTAGTGATCTTGATCATTGCGGCTGTTACCATGAGCTTCCAGATTATAAGGTCCGCGCTGGCCAACCCAGCTGAAACGTTGAAGTATGAATAGAAGGCCGTCACATCGGGCCATGCGCTTTCTGAAATGGTTTTGTCCACCGCCATTGCATGAAGGTATTGAAGGCGACCTACTTGAACAATTCGAGCTTGACTGTAAGGCGTTTGGAGAAAAGAAGGCTAGGCGGCTTCTTATCTGGAACGTTCTGAAGTTTTTCAGATTGTCAATCTTGCGTAGGAACAAGTATTCAATAGGGCCAAACCAGGCTATCATGATCAGCAACTACGCAAAAGTCGCTTCCAGGAACATCATGAAAAGAAAATCGTATTCGTTCATAAATGCGTTTGGATTGAGCATCGGTATTGCTTTTTGCGTTTTGATCTATCTGTATATTCGTGACGAGAGAAGTTTCGATCGATTTCACGCAAACAAGGATCACATCTATAGGATGGAATCGAAAACCTTCAATACCTATGAGAAAGATCCTGAGCCGTTCAGTGTTCATGCATGGTTACAGCTTGGCTTAAAACAGGTGCTGCTGGATGAACTCCCTCAGGTTGAACGAGCCACGCGATTCAGCCCGGACTACAGCGCGATTTTCAGGTATGGCGATAAGAGTTTTACAGAGAAGGTTGCGTTCGTTGATGCAGACTTTTTTCAGATGTTCTCTTTTCCGCTGTTAAAAGGGAGTAAAGAATCTTTGTTCAAGAATACCGCTGACATGGTGCTTACTCCTGCAATCGCTGAAAAATACTTTGGCGTTGAGGATCCGATTGGTAAAAGTATTAGCCTGAACACAGGGGATGGTGTGGAAAAACTGTTTACCGTGGCGGGGATAATTGAAACCCCACCCGCGAATTCGAGTCTGGACTTCGCAATTCTCGTTCCGCAAGAGAACCGACCTGGATACGCCCGCAACATTACGCGCTGGCAGAATTGGAATACTCCGACATTTGTTCAGCTACGTCAGGATGCAGACTTAAAAACATTTGCCAAAAATCTTGACGCAATCGTTGAAAAGTATCTTGGCGAGGCTATGAAAACCTGGAGAAAGGAAGCCGTGGTTAACATTCCACCGGATGTAAAATTGGCGGAATATCTCTTCACTCCACTTCCTGATATTCACCTAAAGAAAGAGATCTCCTGGACCAAAGTAAGTGATCCGCAGTATTCCTACATTCTAATAGGTATTGCTGTACTGATCCTGGCGATTGCTTGTATCAATTATATATCCCTGGCGTTGACTACATCTGCTTCCCGGCGGACCGAAGTAGGTATTCGAAAAGTTGTTGGCGCGCAAAAGAATCAGTTGGTGTACCAATTCGGTCTTGAATCAGTGTTGCTGGCAATGTGCTCTTTGTTGCTTGGATTATTACTTGTGATGTTATTCCTGCCCTACTTCAATACCTTCACCGGAAAAGAAATTCGGGTGACTTATGACGGACTGGCCGAACTTGCTTTGTATAGTGTCGGCCTTGCGTTGCTTGTGGGATTGACAGCAGGAAGCTATCCCGCATTTTTCTTGTCCGCTTTTCGACCCGCACTCGCGTTGAAAAGGCAATTCACCTCTCGTCTCGCTGGGGGTTTCACAAAACCACTTGTCGTCCTGCAGTTTGCACTATCCGCTTTTCTTATCATCAGTGCTCTTATCATGTATCGACAGATGCGATATATTGCTTATAAGGATCTGGGTTTTGATAAAGAACGCGTGGTGATCATTCCTACGCAAATGGGATGGCGAAAGGAGTCTGATAAAGTATTGGAACGGTTCAGGAACCGCCTTAAGAAAGAGCCGTCAGTGATTTCTGTCGCGGGCACTTCAAACACTATAAACCGTGGTTACAATATTCATCAATACAAGGTAAAAGGCGGCTACAAATCAGCTTACATATTTGGAGCAGATCCTGAATACATTCCAACGATGGGAATTCAATTGGTTCAAGGCAGGAATTTTGACGAGCGAATTCCAGAAGATAGCAACGCCGTGATCGTCAACGAAGCGCTGGTACGAGAAATGAATTGGAAAGAACCCCTCAATGAGTATCTAAATTGGCTTGACGATAGCCTCGGCGTGGGTTCGAAAGTGATCGGCGTGACTAAAGACTACCATTTCAGATCTCTTGAAGCCGAGATTAAACCAATGTTACTTTCCATGAACAGAGAACATGCGGGATATCTGTACACCATGCTGGTAAAGCTGGCACCGGGTGACATGAGAGAATCGATAGAAATGCTTCGGCGTGCCTGGAATGACATATCACCGTCAATGCCCTTCGACTACTCTTTCCTTGAGGAGGATGTTGCAGCGCAGTATGCGTCATACGATAGGTGGATGAGTATAATGGGATTTTCAACTGGCTTTGCAATTCTTATTTCTTCCCTTGGATTGTTCGGCCTTTCAGGGATAAACGCTGTGAACCGAACGAAAGAGATCGGCATAAGAAAAGTTATGGGAGCGGAGATGATGAATATTTTTGTGTTATTAAACAGACAATACGTTTGGCTTGCCATCATCGCATTTGCTTTTGCTGCGCCTGTGTCATGGTATGTGATGGACCTCTGGCTATCTGATTTCAAATTTGCCATAACCATCGGTTGGGAGTTGTTTGCACTAAGCATGGCGGTAGGACTTTTAATTGCATTGCTCACGGTGAGTTACCACGCCATCCGCACCGCTCTTATCAACCCTGCTCAAACTCTGAAATACGAGTAATGTCCACTTGAGCATTGATTATTGATTATTGATTATTGCCTATTGAATATTTTTTCGACGTAGAATCCCTGATATTCTAACATATACTAATTTAGACCACCCATACCCTATGCTTTATCTCCCCATTTCCTTATTCCCTATTCCCTTATCTCCTTATTTCCTTATCTCCCTATTTCCCGATCTCCCCATCTCTACGCCTTAATCGGACGGATCTTTACATTCAATTCAGGATCGACAACAACAAAATGATTGGCGGGAATAAGTGTCCAGTCTTTTGCGTCCGTAAGTTTTTCTGATACCACAAGCACTGCATGGTCATTGTCTTCAGGTGCGACCATCTGGCTGATGCCATCTTCTACGACATAACGGCTGCCTTCCGAGTGATACAGGGTCAATGGGTCCTCATTTGGCGACGTCACGTATCTTGTTCCTACTATGAAAGAACCGTTTGTGACCACCATGTTCAAATAAGCCGGCTCGTGATTGTCACTTTCCTCCATGATCTTTTTGAGATACGAAAAAGTATGTTCAAACGAATCTATCACCGTCCCGGGAGATACGGTCTTGTGATGGGTATAGAGGTGGTTGATAAGGTACGCGAAGATGTGTTCTGAATCTGTTTGTCCTTTTATCCAGTTGTAGATGTCATCGCTTAAAGGTTCTCTAATTCTTCTTTTTACGGTAGAGAAATTTTCGACGCCACCATTATGCATCATTAACAGATTGTTGAATTGGAAGGGATGACAATTTGATTCTGATACTTCTCCCACGCTTGCCGCTCTTACATGGGCGACAAAACATTCGGTTCTAATTTTGGGAGCAAGGTTTCGAAGGTTCCGGTTACTCCATGCCGGATTAACGGACACAAATGTTACCGGCTCGTCGTTTACTTCTTTGGCATACCAGCCAATGCCGAAGCCATCACCATTTAGCGGTTCTTCGATCTCCTTCGCGCTGATACTTTGGTTTACAAGAGAATTCTTCGGTTGATACAACAACTTGTCAATAATAATGGGCGAACCCAGATACGCCATTAAGCGACACATAAGTGGGGGGTTATATCCGAAAAGTTACAGCTTTGTCTGGAATTACCACCACTTTACTAATGAGAGAAACTATTGCTGCTTTTCAAATTTAAGGGCGGCGGAGTTCAGACAATATCGTAGTCCGGTGGGTTCGGGCCCATCTTCAAATACGTGACCCAGGTGCCCGCCACATCGTCGGCATACTACTTCATCACGAACCATATTGTGACTGTGATCTTTAACAATGAGGACGGCCGAGTCCGCAATGGGTTTGTAAAAACTTGGCCAGCCGGTCCCTGATTCAAACTTTGTCTCAGCGTCAAAAACAGCAAGCTGGCAAGCCCTGCAAAAGTAGGTCCCCCTTTCGTGGTTGTTCCAGTACTCTCCGGTAAACGCTCGCTCTGTTCCTTTTTCTCTAAGGACATTATATTGCAACGGCGTTAACAGCCTTTGCCATTCCTCATCTGTTTTTACTACCTCGAATTTTACTTCCTGCTGTTTTTGGACAACCTTCTTGTTCTGCGAACATGCTGGAAATATCAGGCCCACTGCGAGCAATAAGATCAGGTTCTTCTTTTTCATCGGGTATCAATTTGTAAACATCTACGACAAAAACGCTCAGACAGATTTCATTTGTTCATTCTAAATGGAGTTGCTGGTCCCAAAAATGACAAACTTATTAAGATTCCCACCAGACGTCAGAAATCCGCGGAATTTCAAACATTTTCCGGCCCGGTTAGCCATATTTTTGCTTGCTTATTAAAGAAACAGTATTATTACCTAATCATGAAAAAGGCCTTCTTCCTCTTGGTTTTTGTTGCAATGAGTCTGAGCCCGGCATTTGCACAGAACTACAAGATGCACTCTGTATTTATTTATAGTTTTACGCGGTACGTTCAGTGGCCAGACGCATATAATCAAGGTGATTTCGAGATCCTGGTGCTCGGAGATTCGCCGATCGTTGACGAGCTCAAAGCAATGGCACAAGCGAAAAAAGTAGGTGACCGGCCCATTAAAATAACCAAGATCAAACAGCCTTCCGAGATCAAGAAATGCAATATCCTGTTTGTACCAATGGCAAGGTCTGCCGAGATCGCGGCAGTTATGGAAAAAATAAACACGCAGTCCATCCTGGTAGTCACAGAGGAACCCGGCCTTGCGCTTAAGGGTAGTGATATTAATTTCATCGTTAAAGATGGTAAATTGGCGTTTGAGCTGAATCAAGCGTCTGTCAATAAGCAAGGACTTAAAGTCAGCAACGAATTAACCCGCCTGGCGATATTGATCTAAGAAAATTTATGGAAGAAAAAGAAAAGAAGAAGCTTCGTCTTCGATTGACCATTGGTAATAAAATACTGGGTGGTTTCCTCATCCTCATAGCACTCTTTATCATAAATGGTGCTATCATTTTTTGGAAAGGTAATGTTATTGACAACGTAGTAAATAGTTCAAGCCAGGTTTACAGACCCTCTCAGGATGCGATAAAAGATTTTATTCTGATGGTAACACGTTCAAAAATGCTTGTTACCAACTGGGTATACCTGCAAACAAATCAGGAAGATAAGAATGCACTTAGGCAGCTCCAGGACTATGAGTACCCAGCCCTTCGGGAAACGATAACCAAGCTGATGCCAACCTGGGAAAGCGACAGCCAGCGTATGTGGATGGACACGGTTTTTCTCAAGTTCGATACCCTTCTGAATGCACAGAAGCAATCGATAATGGCGAACCTTCAGTCGTTCGAAAACTACGAAGACCCGCTCACAAAACTATTAGCGGAAGATGCGATCGAAAGTCAGATCATTCCACGGACGTCCGATCTCATTAGTCGTCTGAACAGAATTGCAGAAAAGCAAAATCAGGTTACACTTAAATCGGATGTCGATGTCATCGATTCCATCCGAAGCCTGAGAAACTACACACTGATCCTTGGAGCTGGTATTATTGTAATTGGATTAATGAGTGCCTTGTTCCTCATGAGGTCAATCACGAAGCCGGTCAATTTCCTGAAGAATGTTGTTGTCAAGTTGGGCCGTGGCGAGCTGGTGGAAGACAAACAAGGAAAAGTCAGCTCCGACGAAATAGGGGAGATGGCAACGGCAATGGATAACCTTGTAGCAGGATTAAAGCGTACGAGCTTATTCGCGGAAAACATTGGTAATGGAAAGTACAATACCGAGTTCAAGCCTCTGAGCGCACACGACGTATTGGGCAATGCTTTGATCAACATGCGCGACAATCTTTCGAAAGTTGCTGACGATGATAAGAAGCGGAACTGGGCTACAGAAGGAATGGCCAAGTTCGGAGAGATATTGAGAACGAACACCAATGACCTTGGAAAACTCGCGGAAGAAATTATCGGAAACCTCGTCAAGTATCTGAAGGCGAATCAAGGTGCCCTTTACATTATTGACGATACTGATGCAGGTGAAGAAGTTACGATGTCAATGAAAGCCTGTTATGCCTGGGATAAAAAGAAATTTTTGAATCACAAGATATATAAAGGAGAGGGGCTGGCGGGTCAGGCATGGCAGGAGGGTGACATCGTTTATCTTACGGAAGTACCTCAAAGTTATGTTAAGATCACTTCAGGCCTGGGCGACGCAAACCCGACAAGTGTATTGATCGTGCCCTTGAAGGTGAACGATCAGATATTTGGTGTTGTGGAAATTGCTTCTTTTAGCTTATTTCAGGACTTTGAAATTGAATTCGTGCAAAAGATCGCGGAAAGCATAGCATCTACTATTTCTACCGTGAAGATCAATGCGCGTACGCAACACCTGTTGGAGGAATCCCAGGAGATGACCGAGCAGATGCGTGCACAGGAGGAAGAGATGCGCCAGAATATGGAAGAACTTCAGGCGACCCAGGAAGAAATGCAACGCAGTCAATCAGAAACCGATAGCACTCTTTCAGCAATCCATAGTTCGCTTTCGGTAGCAGACTACAGCGTAGACGGATCATTAACTAAAGTGAATAGTAACTTTCTTGACCTGTTTGGCTATAGTCAGGATGACGTTATTGGTGAACATCATCGGATCTTCGCTACGAAAGAAGATAAGAACAGCGACGAATATCGTCAATTCTGGAAAGACCTTGCTTCTGGTTATCCAAAGAAAGGAACCTACAACAGGATTAATAGAAAAGGAGAGATTATCAGACTGAGATCCAGCTTCGCCCCAATTAAGAATCGTGCCGGTGAAGTAGTCAAAGTGATGGAGATTACCTATGAACTGAGATGATCGTTCTGAGGTCAAATCACAAAAAGTGGAATGAGAGTTTCTCTTTTCCGGTTTAGTATTCTGTCGTTAATTCAAATGGGGCTGTGGAGGAATCCATTACGTTTCCGTTCTCACACTTTAACACTCGCGCAGGAAATTTTTTGATCAGCCCGTAGCTATGAGTGGCCATTAATACGGCGGTTCCGGTATTATTGATCTGTTGAAAAATCTTTAATATCCCTGAAGACACTTCTGGATCGAGGTTTCCTGTAGGTTCGTCGGCGAGAAGTATTTGTGGTTCGTTGATGAGCGCCCGGGCAATAACCACTCGTTGTTGCTCGCCGCCCGAAAGCTGATGTGGCATTTTCTTCTCGACAGAACCGAGGCCAACTTGCATTAACACCTCTGAAAGGCGAGCCCTCATCTTTACATTGTCCCTCCATCCGGTGGCTTTCATTACGAAAAGAAGATTCTCACCAACAGAGCGGTCATTAAAGAGTTGAAAATCCTGAAATATTATTCCCAGCTTCCGGCGAAGTAAAGGAACATCTGAACTTTTGATTCCCTTGATCTTAAAGCCTGCAACCGTAATGTCCCCCATTCGCAATGGGAGATCGGCATAAAGCGTCTTTAGCAAGGATGACTTTCCTGAACCGGTACGGCCAACAAGGTACACAAACTCGCCCTTTTGAATATCAAAGCTAATATCTGCCAGGATAGTGTTGTGATCCTGGAAAATACTTGTTTGCTTAATTGATACTACTGGATCGGTCGAGAACATATCGAGTTATTCCCCTTAAATCGTGTTGTGAAGACTAATTCGTCCTTAGATTCTAACGAATCATCCATTAACCTTCTTATGATCAGCAAGGAATTTTGCAAGTCCAGCATCCGTGAGGGGATGTTTCAACAATCCGGTAATAACGGTAAGAGGACAGGTAACCACATCGGCCCCGAGTTCCGCACATTGCAGCAAGTGAATGGTGTGCCGGATAGACGCTGCCAGTATTTCGGTCTCAAAGCCGTAGTTGTTATAGATGTTGACAATCTGAGCAATCAGGTCCAATCCATCCTGACCCACGTCATCAAGACGGCCGATAAAGGGTGAAACGTAACTGGCGCCTGCCTTCGCGGCCAGGATCGCCTGCCCCGCTGAAAATATTAGTGTGCAGTTCGTACGGATACCGTCGCCTGAAAACTTTTTTATTGCCTTTACGCCATCTTTGATCATTGGAACCTTCACGACGATCTTATCGTCAATCTTGGCGAGTTCGCGCCCTTCTTTAATTATGCCATCGAAGTCAGTAGCGATCACCTCTGCACTGACATTCGCATCCACTATTTTGCAGATCGCTTTATAATGTGCACGTATATTTTCAGCGCCCTGGATACCTTCCTTCGCCATTAGCGAGGGATTGGTGGTTACGCCGTCCAGTACGCCGAGGTCATAGGCTTCCTTAATTTCGCTAAGATTTGCTGTGTCAATAAAGAATTTCATGGTCTAAGGTTTATCTGATTGGATTTGGTTAAGTGAGACTCCTTCAAAAGCCCGGTCGTTCTGTCCCTGGTCCCGTTATCGCGTTCATTTCCATTGAGTTACAAGCTGACTAACTGTTTCCTGGCTATTTAGGACCTAAAGTTAAACAGGATTTGGACAAGTTGGGACACGCTTTTGCGAAGATTATGGCTGGATCGCTTTTCCTGGGATGCGAGATCAAAAAAATGGCAAACCGAACATCGCACCGCTACAACCGCCTACCCTTGCTACCTTCCGATCCTGGGGGAGTTCAGCAGGAGCTGGTCGTGCCGATTTGCCGGTGCAAAGATACAACGAGCGTGACATAAATAGAACCCTTGTTCCCCAAATACTTCAATTCTTTTTGTTACACTAAACCCATGAGGTGCAGATTGAATTCAAGCGGGCTCGCCGTGGTGAATCCATCCACCTTGAGATCGTCTTCAATATTTTCGTCGAATTCCAACTCTCGAAGTTCTTTCGCGCCGTTTGAAAGTAAAGTAATTTCGGTACCTGTAAACAATATGGGATTTACCCGAACAAGCACAGTCATATCGTCAAAATCCTTTTTATAGTATTGATGGACTATATTGTTACTTTTTGCCACTTTTTGTTAAGGCTATGGTTGTCCTGAATTTACCTGAAGAGATACTTACAGACAGACTATCACTTCGCCGGCTAAGGTACGAAGACGCGGAAGAAATATTTTATACCTACGCAAGTAAGCCTGAGGTGACCCGGTTTGTCTCCTGGCCGACACATAGATCGCTGCAGGATACGAATGCATTTTTGCGTTACGCGGTCAACGGATGGGATAAGGGAACCGATTATTCATTTGCAGTCAGATTAAAAGCCGACAATCGGTTAATTGGCAGCATCGGGGTGATAAATGAGAATGGCAAACTTCAATTTGGATATGTGTTTAGCCCCACGCAGTGGAATAAAGGTTATGCTACTGAAGTGTGCGTACGTCTAATGCATTTACTAAGGACGCAAAGCGGCGTGTATAGAATCCAGAGTTTTGTTGACGCCGAAAATGTTTCATCCGCGAGAGTGCTGATTAAAAGTGGGCTCGTAGAAGAGGCGAGACTTGTTCGGTGGTTTCGTTTTGTTAATCAGAATAATGAGGCAAAAGATTGTATCCTCTTCAAATTGCCTCTTGATGTAATCGTTTCTTAAAACTTAACTGACTTCGCCGACCGGACATAATAGGGCATCAATTTTCGCCTTAATGGCGTTTTTATCGACATATACATTAATATTCTGCCCTTCAATTGTATCAGATGGATTGCCAGTGGAAGGGCAGAGTAAGTAATGATAGTTCAGGCCCATTTTATTACAAATGTCGTAGTATACATGCCTCACATACTTATCCGGGAAGAGCTCAACCACTGTCGTTCCCGGTTCGCAAAACACGAGATTGGTAAGACCTGAACCGTGTGCTCCAATCACTAGTTTGGCAGAATTAAAGTACTCAGCCTGGTCCCTGATGGTCATCTCCGACAAGAAGCGAGTCTCGAAACCATACCCTTTTAGTAGCGCAATTAACTCTGTTTCATTTAACACACTTCGGTTTATCGCTGCGTCGCCCCGCGGTATGTAAATAAGCTTATCCCTTTTGTTAACCTCCTTGGGAACGGTGAAACTAGTATGCAAAAAGTCGCAGGCCCACTTTGGGTGGTGAAATTTTACCTGTGTATAAGAAGTAACCATCAGATAATCCGCCTGAATATGATGTATAAATTCCTCATTGATAATTTTGTGACCGGCGATTCCAAAATGAGCAAGAGTGTCTCTCTGATATTTGGTGCTGTAGTTCGGTACTAAGAAATAATCCACCTTATCGAACTGCCCACTTTGCTTTAGGATTGCAAGTCTTGGAATTGAATCGATCATCCAGTGGTAATAGTAATACTTTGCACTGCCACCGCTTAGTAAACTGAAGACGACTCCCTCAAACTTCTTAGGCTTCGTAAAGCCCTTTAGTTTAAGAACCTTATTCCTGGCTGGCTCCGCTATCGTGTCACGCTTCGCATCCCATTGAAAAGAGAGGTCTTCAACCAGCAAATTATTCTCGGTTAAGATCGCTGTATTGCTTTCGTCGTAGGAGCAAACACGACCGTTCCTTAATGTTATGATAAAGTCTCCTGGAGTTTTTATAGCTATTTCAGGTTTA
>DASVBA010000765.1:0-4032 GCA_036376095.1 Chryseolinea sp. | reverse complement strand
CGAACATTCACTACAAGCAATCATACCTGCCAATTCAATTCACTCACTCTCAGTTCACGCTGTTCAACTCTACGAATCCATTGGTTGCCTGATAGCCGTTACTGTCCTCTTATGGTCCAGGAAAAAATTAAGATCAGTTGGAAGTCTTTTTTATGCCTCAGGCCTCAGCTATTACATCGTGAGATTTATTACAGAGTTCTTCCGGTCTAACAATGCCCATGCATTCAGCGTTAAGCCATGGCTATACCTGAATAGTATTCAATGGTGGATGCTCTGCTTAATTGCGGGCTCCGTGATCGTTCTGATAGTTAGAGAACGTAACCCAAGACCTGTATTAAACAACCGGCAGGCAGGCATTGAGGCCCCGTTGGTTTTATACTTCCTTCTGTTCGTCGTCATTTCTTTTTTTGCGTCAAAGTTGTTCGGTCCCTATGAAATTGCCGTCATCTGTCTCGTCCTCCTTACAACTGGATGCTTTTTGCTTGTGGAACTCTTCAACGTATTAACAATACCAAAACTTAGACTAACGACTTCATGCCTGCTTTTCGGATCGCTGATCATGATGAGTCAAACGTATCCGGAATTTACCGAAAGTGATTCAACTAAGATTTCTTACAACACGATAAGCGTCGGCGGGCTATGGGGATCCCAGACATTGGATTATGGTGGGTATCGCGCTTGTTCCTCAAAAACAGTTCCCCAGAACGATCGATTTCAAAACGAATACGAGGTAGGCGCATTAGGGTTCTCGCGAACAACTCAAATAAAAGAAGCAAATAGTCTTACGTGGGGAGTATCAGCATTCTATGGGACACTTAAAGAAGAACAGGAACATCGTGAAAATTATCGTTCTGCTCCTAGTGTGGCAATCAACGACAGCAGAACCATAAATATGTACGGCATCAATCCTTATGTCCAGTGGGACACCAGATACGCCGGAACGGGGATCGGCGTTCACTTCGGCCATTTAGTATCCCAAATAAGAGATCTTGATGGAATGTATTCAAGGTTAGAGACTACTGTGGAAAATGTGAACTATTATCCCCAAGTCTATTTTAGACTTGGCCGCGTGGATCGGATATTTGGGGAGGCGAGTTTTGCTAGAAATTTCCCCAGCAGTTTTCCCGACCTCAGGTTCCAGGCAAACGTAGGTTTTAGTTTGAAGTACAACAACTTAAATCGCGGTGCAATCCGACTAGGCACTTCAACTACAACCGGACTTTTCATTTCGTCAGCATTACCCATCGGTAAATATTTGGTATTGGAGCCATATTTTGGAACTCTGGCTCCATTGCTAGGCGCTGACGACCCGCTAGATAACCAATACAACGAGGACAGAGCAGCAATCGGCTCAATAGCTGTTCATTACAAGTTTGGTAAAAAGCCTACTAAGGATAAATCAAGGACACAACAATGAAAAGTCTTCCGCAATTTTTAACTGGTGCATCAATCACTAACCTGATTGGACTTTTCCTGCACAACAGTGTCGAAAAAAAATTCTGGCCCAGAGCGATAGCGCTCATCGTTTGTAGTGCCGTACTGGCACCGTTTTATTTCCTTGAATCGTTGTATGTCAAAATAGTTCCGCATCCTCCGATGCATCCTGCACCCGTTTTCATAATCGGACATTGGAGGAGCGGAACAACCTATCTCCACTACCTGATGGCCAGGGATAAGCAGTTCGGGTACTGTTCAAACACCGATGCTTTTATACCGGGTGCCCTATTCGTCGGCCGTTGGTTGTTTAGACAGATCATCGCGTGGCGACTCCCTCCCACCCGACCTATGGACAACGTAAAACTTGGCGCCGACTCGCCACAGGAAGAAGAATTCGCAATCATGCTCCTTAGCAAGTATTCCTGCTACCATGCATTTGTCTTTCCCTCGATGCTTAGAAACCTGTTTACAAACAATACCATGCTCAGTAGCGGCGACGTATCTGCCATAAATGAATGGAAAGAGGTCTACTTCAGATTTGTGAGAAAACTAAGTAGGCGGAATGGAAATAAGCGGCTTCTCCTTAAGAATCCCGCCAACACATCGCGTGTCATGCACCTTGTAAGCATGTTTCCGAAAGCTAAGTTCATATACCTCCACCGGAATCCTGCCGAAGTAAGATCGTCTACTGCGCGGTTGTTAAATTCCCTCATACAAGCAAATAGCCTGGAATCGTTCAGCCACATTGACCTGGACAAAGAAGCGGAATACCTGCATGAATCCGTTATAAAAGCATATGAGCAGCAACGCCACTTCCCCGAACCCAACAACATAGTTGAAGTTCGCTATGAAGACCTCGTCTCACAACCTTTAACAACCCTGGGTCGAATTTATTTCGAGCTGAATATTCCCGGATTTAATTCCAGCATCAAGGCATTCAATGAGTTTATCAGCGAGCAAAAAAACTACCAACCTCACGTCTACGAGTATAACCAGAAACTAAGTTGACCTATGGGCATCCGCATATCACACATGAACAGCGTCTTCAATCGCTTAAACAGCTATACAGATACGGTAATCAACCTCGCAACGAGCGCGCTATCGCCTATTCTGAATAATGGTGCACCTAAAACGTTTAGCCATGTGGTAGTAGCTACTACATGCCCTGACACACTTGCTCCAACATTGGGTCAAAGCTTAAATCAATTCTATTACCCGCGTTTCGCGAATTGCCACGTCCTGGATCTTGTGCAAGGATGTGCCGGCGGAGTCTCAGCCATGGTGCTCGCCAGTCAGCTGGCAGAGCTCACACAAAGTAATGTAGCCGTTGTACTCGCAGACGCGGCCAGGCAATCTGTTTCAGCCACCAACAAACTAAGACAATTTTTTGGGAATGGTGCTTTTGCCTGCACTATCGAATTTGAAGAAGGACCACGTATGCTCATCCATCACAAAACAAAACAATATGAAAATCTCTCCAAACTCGTCACCGTGAAGCTAGGTCATCGCGCTCACCATGAGATCATCAATAAACAAAAAGAGGTGATGCAACATCCATTGGAGAGTCTTGGCCTGTCTATGAATCCCGTACTTGCACTTAAACTGTTGCGTCACGCCGAGGAGTTCTATACGGAGTTTGTGTCCGAGTGCCGGACCACGCCGGACGTTATGGTATTTCACCAGGTCAATCCCGATATACTCAGATCTCTGCAAGGAGTTTTCAAAGGAAAGGTAAAGCAGTTTATCAATCTCGCGGACAGCATCGGCAACTGTGGCGCCGCCTCCTTTGCCATTGCCATGGATGCGATCAAGGAACAGCTGCCGGGGAAAAAGGTATTTCTATGCAGCTTCGGCACAGGAGGAGTTATAAGTGCGGGGTTATGGAAATTTTAGGAAAATCAAAATCCGGTCCAGCCATCATTCACAGAATTAGTCTAACCAATAGTTAAGCTCATGTCAATGAATCAAAAGACATCAATACGCTACATTATCCCGAAACAAATGCTAGTGCGGCAGATTATTGTTGGCCTCCTGATTACAATTCTTGTTACACTGCTCTTCGCGTCTCACAGGATTGAAAAAGTTAAATCATTCGGTAAATCCCGTATCACAACATCGTATTGATGAAATCCGATTATCATTAGGAGGCTGGAACGCGAAAGATTGAACTTCAACATTCAATTAAGCGCGTTTTGTTCCTACAGTGTGGTTAATAGCATAATTTTAGGGAATAAATTTCATCGCCCGTATGCTCGACTCTATGCTGGAAAGGAAACTCCGTGAAAGAGAATCCAAACAACTGTTGCGAAAATTGACCACCGCCGAGGGGCTGATAGATTTTACATCTAATGACTATCTCGGCCTCGCAGCCTCGACCGAATTGTTTCAACTGATCGACGACACCATAAAAAGGCAAGGCTTTCGCAAAAATGGCGCCGGCGGGTCAAGGCTGCTTTCGGGGAATTCAGACCTGGCAGAACATCTGGAAGCTAAACTCGCTGGTATTTTTCAAGCTCAATCAACGCTGCTTTTTAACTCCGGATACACCGCCAATCTCGCTGTTTTGTCAAGCATACCAACGAGAGACGCCACAAT
>DASVBA010000648.1:0-13106 GCA_036376095.1 Chryseolinea sp. | reverse complement strand
AAAGGGTCTGCACTTCGGCATCTTCCGGATATTTGCTGACAATTGCCTGCATTGCTTGTGCATAGGCCAGGTTCAGCGAATCTCTCAACTCATAGGCCTTCCCATCATAGCGACTAGCCAAGGCATCGATGAGATCCTTTTCTACTTGTGAGACTCTTGCTTTACGGGCCTTCGCCATCTCAATAAACTCCAGTGCAATGCGTTCCCTGTCTTTAGGCATCCAGTCGTTGAGGTTGGGGCCGAATGCCAGTGCCATGCCCCAATAGGCCATTGCGCAGTCAGGATCAAGACGAATAGCCTCGCGAAATGCCTGAATCGCTTCCCAATGATTGAATGCATAGATCAACCGTAGTCCCTGTTCAAAAAACTTTTGTGCATCCAGCGATGTCGTTGTGACCGGATAATGAAGGTTGCCGAGACCTGGCAGCAGCTTTGCACTCGCAAGACTACTATCCATCGCATTAAAGATAATATTGGAGCCGCACCAGGTAACCGGCGAGGAAGACGCAGTGGGATAACCCGCTGCCACAGGTTGTGCGCTTTCAAAAGTCTTCCATGACCAGAAGCTTAATACGGTCATCAGAAAGATAAATACGGCAAAGATTGGTTTGTACCTTTTCATAGGCGGGAAGTTTTCGACGGGAGTAGTCTAATTTAAGAAATTGCTGGATGAAAACTGACTGCCTGGCAACCCAGGTAGCTAAGTAGCTAGATACCTGGAAAGTATCGCTTTGTTGATTTTTTTGATCAGCACAGGGCCCTCATATATAAATCCGGTGTACAACTGCACAAGGTCTGCGCCTGCATCAAGTTTATCCATGGCATCGCTGGCAGTCATGATCCCGCCTACGCCAATAATTGGAAATCCAGGGCCGAAACCCCTCCGAAGGTAGCGGATAACTTCCGTGGCTCTTGAGGTTAGAGGCTTGCCACTCAATCCCCCATTGCCAATTTTTTCCAAAACGCCTTTGTCTGTTTGCAATCCCTCCCTTGATATAGTCGTGTTGGTGGCGATAATGCCATCAGTACCCGTCTCTTTTACGATGCCGATAACATCGTCAAGTTGCCCGTCCGTGAGATCGGGAGCGATCTTCAGCAAGACGGGTTTCCGGGTAGGCTTTGACAGACTGAGCGTCTTGATGGCAACAAGCAGATTTCTTAAGGGTTCTTTTTCCTGAAGCGCACGCAACCCTGGTGTGTTAGGAGAGCTGACATTCACCACAAAATAATCGACGTGGTCGTGCAACGCTTCAAAACATAAGCGATAGTCGTCAATAGCGTTTTCGTTTTCTGTGACCTTGTTCTTTCCAATGTTACCTCCCACGACTACTTTCGATCTTCTCTTCTTTAACCTTTCTACAGCCTCAAGCACTCCCCGATTGTTAAAACCCATCCGGTTGATCAACGCCTGATCTTCCGGCAGACGAAATAGTCTTGGTTTGTCATTGCCAGATTGCGGCTTTGGTGTTAATGTTCCGATCTCGACAAAACCAAAACCAAGACAAGCCACCTCATCAATCAGCACTGCATCCTTATCAAAACCCGCGGCTAGTCCTACCGGATTCTTAAATGTTATTCCGAGAATTTTTCTTTCAAGGCGTTTATCCTCGAGGCAGTAGAGGGACCGTAGCAACGGTTTGACCCCTGGAATCTTTTCCGACCATTTGAGGAAACTAAAAACGAAGTGATGAATTTTTTCCGGATCAACTAAGAAAAGAACGGGCCGGAGGAAGACTTTATACATTCGGGGAATTACTGCTATTTCTTTTTATTCTTGTTTGGAAATTTTTTGAACGCCTTGTAGATCACGGCATCCAGGGCGCGGTTCATGTCAACATTGTCCAGCGCAAGGCTGCCTGTAGCTTTCCAAAGTTCTTTCTTATTCCGCGAATCCATAATATCAATTACCATCATGCCCTCTCTTGATTCGCGTGACCATGAACGCGACTGATCCATTTCTGCGGGAGTGGACGCTGGTGTCTGACCAAGGGGACCATTGTTTCCACCCTCGGTAAGGTTATAAGCACCCGCCACATAACTTATCCATAACTGTGCAGACGAATCAGCTACAAACTTATAGCCACGCAATTCCATCTCTTTTGTGACTGCTGCCTTTATAGAAGAAAACAGGGCGTTTTCATCAATCTTTCTTGAGTCTGGCGGCGTCATGAATTCACCCTTCAAAACGGTAAAGGTTTCGTAGGCAGTCATATCAACGCCTTTTTCCATCCTTGTCTTGATCGACTGACCGGCAACGGCGATCACAAGAAGACAGAACGTAAAAAGTATCACACCTCTTTTCATGGCCTCAAGTTACGAAAGAATTATGACCTGGGATGGAACTCCTGGATCACCTGACGCAAATAATCGCGATCGAGGTGAGTATAGATCTCCGTCGTTGTGATGGATTCATGCCCCAGCATTTCCTGAACAGCTCGTAGGTCCGCACCGCCCTCAATTAAATGAGTAGCAAAGGAATGCCGGAACGTATGTGGACTGATCGTCTTTTTTAATCCGATCTGTTTTGCAAGGCTTTTTACAATTGTAAAAACCATTACCCTGGTGAGCTTCCTTCCATTACGATTCAGGAACGCATAACCCTCGTTGCCCTTCTGTTGAGGTTTATGGGGAGGTTTACCCCGTATCTCGTCGCAATAGATCTGAAGATACTTCAGCGCGTCCTTACCTATCGGCACAAGACGCTCCTTATTTCCCTTTCCAATCACCCTAAGAAAGCCAACGTCAAAGTAAACATTGTTCAGTCGGAGGTCGACCAGTTCACTCACCCGAAGACCTGAACTGTAGAGCACCTCCAGCATTGCTCTGTTCCTTGCACCTTCGGGCTTGGAAAGGTCATTTGCTTCCAGCAGTTTTTCAATCTCGTGGTAGCTGAGCGTATCGGGAAGTTTGCGTCCCAGCCTTGGAGCCTCAATCAGTGCAGAAGGATCGGTCGAAATCAGTTCTTCAAAAAAAAGATATTTGAAAAAGCCCTTGAGCCCCGACAGGATGCGCGCCTGGCTGTGCGCGCTCATTCCTAACGCATTGATGTATTCAAGAAACGAACGCAGATGGTCCGGTGCGACCTTCAATGGCGAAAGTTTAGGGTAGCTGAGCTTCACAAACTGGTGAAGAAGATCCACGTCGTGAAGGTATGCTTCTATGGAATTTGGTGAGAGTGATCGTTCGATCTTCAGGTAATGACCAAAATGCTTAATCTGAATTTCCCAATCCATAGTCCAATATTACGAGAAAGAAATTTTTTATTCCCTGCACTCGCGTTAACTTTCGATTATAGACTGACAAAACTGTACCAGCAGACCATTTCTTAAAAGCAACACACTTCTGTTCCAATGAAGATACAAATTATCAATGGCCCAAATCTGAACTTGTTGGGAAAACGGGAAACCTCGATATACGGAAATCAGTCGTTCGAAGAATTCCTGGACGTGCTCAAGAAGAGATTTCCGTCCATTGAGATCCATTATTATCAATCAAACGTTGAGGGTGAGATCATCAACAAACTTCACGAAGTAGGATTTACGTTCGATGGAATTATTATCAATGCAGGCGCCTATACCCATACTTCCGTTGCCATTCATGACGCCATAGGTGGAATTAAAACACCAGTTGTGGAAGTCCATATTTCAAATGTTTACGGACGGGAAGAATATCGGCACAAGAGCCTGATCACTTCAAAATGCGTGGGCATGCTCACAGGATTCGGAATGGAGGGATACGCAATGGCTTTAGATTTCCTTGCAAACAGGAAAAACGCCTGATACCGATCGTTCATGTCATTAAAGGATCGATTTAATAATCTTTTCCCGGATGCTGAGTTTCTTGAGTTGCAGCAAGGCGACTGGATCCAGCTACTCTATAAAAACGGCTGGATAAAACCCTCAGACAAGGTTGTAGCGCTGGAAAAACCGGGAGAAGGCAACATGAATTTCCTCCTACGGATTCGAACCGAAGCCGGATCCTTTATTGTCAAACAGTCCCGGCCCTGGGTGGAGAAATATCCGCAGATAGAGGCACCCTCAGAAAGAATATTTGTTGAAGCCGCGTTTTATAACGCCCTGAAACGAAATACCTTCTTCGATAAGTTCGTTCCTTCAATTATCGGATTTGACGCCAAAAATATGATCCTTGCAATGGAAGATCTTGGCGAAGCATCAGACTTTACATTTATATATAAGACGGGCAGTTCGTTGAGTGCTTCCGATACTAGCAGTCTGATTGAATTCATATCTCATCTCCACAATTCTGCTTCAACAACCGAACCCTTTCCCGATAACGCAGCGCTTAAAAAGCTAAATCATATCCACATTTTTGAATATCCCTATTCAAGGAACAATGGATTTGATTTGAACGTAATTCAACACGGCCTTCAGGAATTGTCTTATAAGTATAAAGACAACGAATCGCTCAAAGAGATTGTGAAGGGCCTTGGTGAGCTATACCTCGGCAAAGGAAATACACTGGTGCACGGTGACTACTATCCCGGCAGTTGGCTGAAGACCAGATCTGGTGTGAAGATCATCGATCCTGAATTTTCGCATTACGGCTATCCCGAATTTGACATTGGTGTTATGACTGCCCATTTGCTAATGTCCCGGATCAGCATGTCGCAAGCACGCGCGATGATGGAGGCCTACAGAATACCTGAAGGATTCGACGATTCTCTTTCCGCGCAATTCTGCGGGGCCGAGATAATACGACGTGTAATCGGCCTTGCACAGCTTCCGCTTGATCTTACGCTTCAGGAAAAATCAATCCTTCTTGACCGCGCAGAGCAGATGATCAGGATGGGGGAATAGAGAAATAACAAATAAGGAAACATTCTCATGTTCTCACCTTCTCGTCTTTTCATCTTGTCACCTTCTCATCTTCTACGACGACCGGTAAGCCATATCATATTGAGATTTCACGTGAGGGCCTAAGAACACGCGGGCGTAGATCCTTATGATCGACAGGCCGTCAATAATAAAACTCAATGAAACCATTAATGCAAAGAACACCTGATCTTCATGAATGTGAATGAACATAAGGTCCTCACCGATGAACGTCGGAGTAATGGGAAAGCCTGAAGCTCCCAGGCAACAGAGGAAAAATACCACTGCCAACCTCGGATGCCGGTACGAATGACCATGAAACTGATCCAGGTCGGTGTTACCCTCCCGCATTCGAAGCCAGCGCAGGCAGAAAAATCCAAGAATACCCGACAAGGCGATACCACTCAAATAGATATGGACCTGGTCGAACGTAAATGATTCATTGAATGAAATAGCAAGCGCAACCCAAAAGTGATTCATGATAATAAGGAGCCAGCTTAACCTTGCATGTTTCCGTTCGGCAAATGACTTCAGCACCATCAACAATCCGATCATAGAAAACAACAGAGGCAACACCTCCTGTACCTGAGGTGATATCCACTCCCTATTATATACACATAAAACGCCAATGAGATAGAGGGGGGCGAATATGGCTAATACGCGGCTCACGCTGAGGAAATCCAGTTTTTTGCCCGCCCACTTCAGTGGATTCCACAGGTAACGATACATGATCGAATCAAGATTAAACTCCTTAATGCATAGCATATAGAGCGAATATTCGACCTTCTTTGAAAAGGAATCTTCGATCGTCTTTTGTCGCGGGCTATAATTATAAAATTGCTCACGGATCAGGTACGTTACCACCGACGGCGAGACCAGCAACTGATACGTTCTCAAAAAGGCGTTCCCGGCGAAATGAAAAAGTGCAACGTCGTCGAAGCCTGCAGCAATCTCGATGAATATCAAACCAATTTGCGCGATAGAGGCATAGGCGATTTGACTTTTCACAGACGACTGCACCCGCGCTATGCCTGACGTAACGATCGCAGTAACAAGACCCAATGCCCCTATGAGAATTCGCACCGACAACTGGTGTTCCCAAAACGGATGAGTCCTCAACAAAACAAAAATACCCAGGTGCACCGACAATGATCCATAGAAGATCGCGCTCGAAGGCGTCGGCCCTTCCATTGCTCTTGGAAGCCATGAAGAGAACGGCAACTGTGCTGACTTGGCCGCCGCAGACACCAACAGCATCAATGATATAAATACACCAATTACAGTATGCGATTGAAGCTGCTGATGCACAAAATCGTAATCATTGAGCCTCATAAACGTAATGTTCGAGTGCCACAAATGATGACTCGCCCACATGGCCAATATCAATCCAACATCGCCAATACGATAAATAGAAAAGATCTTGACGGCATTCTTCACGGGAAGGTACCGTTCACGGTAAAAGGCAATCAACAGGAACGAAGAAATACCAAGGATCTCCCAACCAACAAACAAGGTTTCCAGGTTGCCCGAAAAAATGACAAAGTTGTAGCCGATGTAGAAGAAGAGGATCGTGTTGAAAAATCTCTTATACCCACTTTCGCGGTGAAGGTAATACCTGCTGTATACGGTGACTAAAAAAGTGAGAAGCGAACCGACAAGCAAATACGTAGCGGTGATCTTATCAAAGTAGAAGTCCACAAAGAACTCGTATCCGTCAGTATTGTAAAGAACGATCTCTTTGAGATTAAGCGTAGGCCGACCCATAAAGAGCCAATATGCCACGAAAGCCATTGCTGCGGCGAAGTGCGATCCCACCGTCCCAAAGGCTGTCCACGAAATTGAATTTTCTTTTTTTCCGGGGATGAGCAGACTCAGCACAAACCCTGCTATCGGAACGACTATAAAAAATTGAAGTAGCGTTTCCATCTTGGTTTTTAAGAAAGTGAATAAACCGGAAGATTTTCGGTGTTCGTTTCAATCAGCGCTGTGAGGTCTGCAATAGAATCGACCGCGTTTTTCATAGGGCGGTAACACGTAAAACTTCCGTTCTTAAATAAATGAATCTCCCGCGTTTCAGGGTTTACCGCGACGAGGTGCACCCATTCGTTGATGAACCACTCATACACCTGTGGTGATT
Source organism: Chryseolinea sp. (assembly GCA_036376095.1). Lineage (GTDB taxonomy): Bacteria > Bacteroidota > Bacteroidia > Cytophagales > Cyclobacteriaceae > Chryseolinea. Next base: position 6,137 of record DASVBA010000648.1, on the reverse strand, counting down.
TTTGTATCGTCTTAAGCACTACTTCAGGAAAGTGCTCTACGATGATCAGGAGCCGCACAGGATCATGGACCTCTATCATTTGGCTCGGCAATCCCGGGCGGAGATCACCATCGATACCGTTAGCGACACCGAATAATCCCATTACGTTATGAGGAAGTTTTGTGCCGGCTCCCAGCTTTTGGTTATCAACCCGCGAGAAGAAATACTCAAGATTAATGCCTCCACATACTGGACCAAGGGGTTTCATTACATCGAACAACAACCTGCCATCTGGATCGATGGAGTAATCGTATGAATTGAGAAATGACCTGCGGTCGAGGAACAGTTGCTTTGTCAACGCCCTCCTCCCGACAATACATAGAGTGTTTGTTGCATGGTTCAGTTCGGGTCTGGGTTCAAATAGTGAGACCGATCGGGTTTGCACTTTCTCGTGTATCTTTTCCGGACTTAACCTCGTGTTAACCGACACAAATCTCCTGGACCTCTCCTTTGCATTGTGTTCAAGTGCATTTGAAAAGATCACTTCATTTTTATCATGATTCTCCACATTCTGCTTTGAAAGCGAATGCTCGTCAAAGAACATGATCTCATCTCGTGTCGTATCGTGAATTCCGCCGATGAACTGAGTGGTTGAAGGTATATCAATTCCCCGCTCTCTAAGAATCTCTCTTACTTTGAAATGATTAGCCATATAACACACGGCGCGCGAATTCACAGAACCCGCCCGACCGGAGCATGCCCCGCAGTCATAGGCGGCATAATGTGGATTGTTCACACTGCTGGAACCATGACCAACAACATAAACCAGCGGAGCGAAATCTTTAACCAGCCCGATACTTTTTAACAGTCCCTCTACACGCAACGCCATTTCCTCCACAGTAAAACCGATCTGAAGATCATTCTCCCGGTTATCCGGATGTTTATTCTCTATGGTGAGCTTCGAAAACTTATCCATGTGTCTGAATGAGGACGCAGTTGCCGGACTCATCGTTGGACGAAAAACGTTCAGGAAGAGTCTGACAGCCGACCAGAATCCAAGAGTTTGCGAGATCAGCCACCCTCCATGAAACGATTGGGAATGCTTGTTGAAGTGCATCTCCATCCCTCTCTTTTTCCTGGAGCCGGCTTCCTTTATCAGGTGCTTGGGGTTAACAGGTGCCGGGCAAAGCTTGGTGTAAAACTTTCCATCCTCCGGTTGGTAGTAAAACTCAACGCCAAAGAAACCGGGAGTACCGAATGTCTCGCAGTTAGTATCAAATTTTTCGAGGTATCGTCGAAGTGAACACGCGCGATCGTCGATGCAGAACATAGCTTGAAAAGTTTTCTGCGACGGAACAGACTTAGCAGGCTTTTCCATACTTATTCCGGCAAGAACCTCGTCATAATAGGTCCATTCAAATGCTTCCTGCCAAATAGTAGTAACTTCATCGAGCTCCGTCTGTTGATGTTTTTCAAAAAGATCCCGCGGCCTTTCCTTCAGTTTTTTTGCCAAAGGTTCCCAGTCTTTTCCAAAATGAAGCTCGAGCGCATCGATCTCAAGGAGAAGTTCGAATACAATAAGATCATGGATCGATGGTTTTTTTTGTTCGAGCAGCGTTTGCGGCTGATCTTCGATTACTGAAAACATTCCTGACCATCCCTGATGCGCGAACTGCTGATCAAAAAGATATTGCTTAAACAATGATTCATCGCCCACCAGGATCTTAAGGAGATCGCTGATTTCGGCAGTGCTCCTTAGCAAGAGGTTTCTCGCCCGCTTTGTGTTGAAAAAACTTGTAAAGCTGTTTCGCTCCAGCTCGCGAATGGAGGATATGAAGCTCTTTTCCTTGACGGGAAAATTCCATATCGAAATTCCCTGATCAAGATAACTGCACAGTATCCTGAAAAGGATCGGATGGACGAGAGAGTCCATGTCGATCTGATACTGACGTTTCCAGTTAGACCTGAGACCCCCGATTAGAGGAGCAGCCTTTGTGTATTTTGTAGTAAGGACCTTTTCCTTCCATTCCTGATGGCTGCCGGGCCCTTTTCGTTCAAGAATGACACGATCGAGTATCTCGGAATTTATTTTTTTAGCCTTATATAAGGCCCGATATTCCGCCAATGAAAGTGAAACTCTGTATCCAAACATGGCTGAGGCCTTATATATAGCGTTGTGGAAGTTCAGATTTTGAAATGCATGCAAAGTATTGTGATGTATAAAATCTTTTAGCGGCGCCTGAGCTGGCAGGTAATGCTTTAACTCATGCAATACTTCGTGCTCATTAAAAACAGAATTTTGTGGGTTCATACAAGTTTTAGATAGGATCAATGGTGTAATGCCATTGAGAACTGAAATGATTCTGAGATGGTAATTGACAGCTGGGTAGCTGCCGCGCGGATTTAGATCAGTAACGATCGATTACTCAGAAAAAGAGGTATGCCGGATATGTTGCCTCGAAAGCAAAACGCGTCGAATTGGGAATGACGTCGTAGCTCCGGGCTATTTAAAGGAATGAACGCAATGAGCTGTTGAATAAAGAAAAAATTGTTCTGGTGCTTGCAATCATTTTCAGATTCGACTTTTTCTGGCAACTGCGAGACCGGCTGAGCGGGAGCACCAGGATTCCCAAGACATACCAGCTGCGACGAAGTTGTTCTGTGTTGTGCCGAAACAAGGGCATTGCAAACGATTGAGCACATCAGGAGTAGAACAATCATCATGCTCACAGACGATCCGATGTATTCTACTCTTTTCATAAAAGTGCCACAAATGTAAAAACTTTTACAATTATGTGTACAAGGTTCAACTTTTCATTCATCTGTAAAAAGTCAGAACAGAAATTATGGAACAAATGTAAGATACCGCGGTGAGTTATTATATTTTTGAATGCAAACTACAAACGCTAACGAAAAAACATGATCTCGTTCTATCCTGGCCCATCCCGTGTTCACGACGAAATTCCGGCTTATGTTAAAGATGCATTCAAGAAAGGCATCATGAGCATCAATCATCGCAGCGACGGCTTCGTTGAGATCTCAAAACGAACCATAACGTTGTTGCATGAAAAGTTGAATATTCCGAAAGATTATACCGTCTTTTTTACCTCTTCCGCTACCGAATGCTGGGAGATCATAGCCCAATCTGTCGTCCGGGAAAAGAGTTTTCACCTCTATAATGGAGCCTTTGGACAAAAATGGTTTGATTACTCTAAGCGACTCCATGCCGAGGCTACTGCTCATTCGTTTTCATTTAACGACCAGATTGAGCCGAAGAAGCTCGTAATCGGCCAAGGCTATGACGCGATCTGTCTGACGCAGAACGAAACCTCTAACGGAACGCAAGTCACCAATGCGATCTTAAGATCACTGAAAAAAAGCAACAGCAATTCACTTATCGCCGTCGACGCAACGTCTTCAATGGCGGGAATCAAACTGGACTTCAATGCCGCTGATATATGGTTTGCCTCGGTGCAGAAATGTTTTGGCCTGCCTGCAGGTCTAGGGTTACTTGTTTGTTCGCCACGGGCTATTGAGCTCACTAATAACGTCGCCGAACGAAGTCATTATAACAGCATTACGTTCATGAGTGAAATGATGGCGAAATGGCAAACGCCGTGTACCCCGAACGTACTAGGTATATACCTGCTTATGAGAGTGCTCGAAGACTCCGCTCCTATCAAGGAGGTTCACAACAGAGTCGTAGAAAGATATGATCTATGGAATGCCTTCCTGGACGAACGCAAAAGCATAAAGCATTTGGTGGATACAAAAGCTGTTCGATCAAACACAGTTCTCACGGTGACAGCTTCAGCCGACGTAATTCAGTCAATCAAAACCACCGCAAAGCGTAAAGGGTTTTTATTGGGCGAAGGGTATGGTGACTGGAAGGCTACAACGTTCAGGATTGCTAACTTTCCAGCTCTTAAAAAGAAGGAAATTAAGGCATTGATGGGCTTGCTGGAAAAATTCTAATCCTCACCCGATAAGCTTTTTCGCTTTGTTTCAATCGTTAACGATCAGGCAGTTAACAAAATTTATTGAAGCCGCATTATTTATATTTGAAAATTATTCCACCTTTGTAATTGCGAACCAACTTTATGTTACGGACTTCCAAGTACATGGTTAGAATGGCAATTGCTTTAATGCTGTTCCAATTTTTGTCTCCGGCATTCATCCCGTTGGTGGTCCAGGAGATTCCTACAAAGAGAGCAACTGCATTTCACGCTCAACATAGTTCGATCGTTGCTCCGACATTCTTAAAGGAAAAAGATGAGAAGGAAGACAGCGAGATCTCCACTATAACCGAGTCCGCCCCCATTCTCGATTTCTCAAGCCACAGTTTCAACTTAACTGTATCCCACAGTAACAAGTATTCCCGATCCTCAGACGAAGTTGCATTCACTCCGCCGTCCCGGCTTGCACTTTTCTGTTCTCTATTGATCTGATCCGCTCATTTCTGGCACAACTCTGTTCGCTTCCCGTGGTGAATCAGATGTGCTGAGTCTTTCTGCATTCCGGAAAGAGCTCAAATCCATTGATACTTCTGAACTCAGCATCGGTGCTTTCATTCCGAACACGCCGTTTTTCGCGCTTGAAGTATTTGACCAATTGTGATCACAAGTCCTTCAAACAATAGAGTAGAATGTTGATAACATTATTCAAGGCCGCGCTGCTCGTTTCATTTGGAATTTTCTTTGTTCCAAAGAGATGGAAATATGCGCTGTCTCTGGCATTGAACGTGCTTCTGGTGTTTAGTACAGGAAGTTGGGCTATTGATGTACTAGTGAACGGCACTCAAAAGATCGCTCTCGGCGTCTCGACGTGGAGCGGTCCGGTTGAATTGGAGATCGACCGCTTGAGTGCCTACTTCATTCTCATCATCAATACAATATGCTTTTGCGGTGTCCTTTATGCCGGCGGCTATCTTAGACCCTACTTACCAAAGAAGAGAAGTGTATTCATTTCTCTTCACTTGTTCAGCTTTATCTGGCTGCATGGCGCAATGCTCCTGGTAACTTCCTTACGCGACGGCATTGCCTTCCTGCTCGCATGGGAACTGATGTCATTGTTCTCTTTTGTGCTTGTGATCTTTGAAGCACAGAAGGAATCAACGCTAAAGACAGGAATCAATTATTTGCTGCAAATGCACCTCGGCTTTGCATTGATAATGATCAGTTTTCTTATTGCCGCCAACCAAACTGGCCACTTAGGATTTTCCGGAGTTGCGGAATATTTCCAACGAAACAAAAACACACCATTATTCTTCTTGTTTTTCACAGGGTTTGGCATCAAGGCAGGGTTTATTCCACTTCATTCCTGGTTACCGCGTGCACACCCTGCAGCACCTTCGCATGTATCGGGAGTGATGAGCGGTGTAATGATCAAGATGGGGATCTATGGAATTCTAAGAACGATGTCGCTGCTGCAAAATGACCTTATGACAATTGGCGTGATTGTGCTGGCGGTCGGCGTTGTGTCCGGATTGATGGGCGTCATCATGGCTATCATGCAACACGACCTTAAAAAACTGCTGGCTTATCATAGCATCGAGAACATCGGAATAATCGGAATGGGAATCGGCGTCGGCATCATAGGCAGAGCGGTGGGGGACGATGTTCTTATGATCCTTGGTCTGGCGGGAGCGTTGCTGCACAACTTGAATCACGCACTTTTCAAGTCGCTGCTATTCTTCACAGCGGGAAATGTTTTCTATTCAACTCATTCCGTGAACATGGATGGTCTTGGAGGTCTCGTGAAGAACATGCGATACACTTCGGCGGCATTCCTTATCGGCGCCCTTGCTATCAGTGGAATTCCTCCCTTCAATGGGTTTATTTCCGAATTCCTGATCTACAGTGGCGTACTTCACCACCTACCCCAGGCAACATTCTGGATGGCACTCGTGGCCGTTACGACAACGTTAGGGCTGGTACTCATCGGTGGACTTTGTATCTATTGTTTTACGAAAGCATTCGGCATGACCTTTCTTGGATCACGCAGGCAGGAGCATCATCACATAGTGAATGAGGTTCCTCCAATAATGCTGGTCCCCGCCGCCTTGCTGATAATTTCCATATTGGCGATCGGCTTCAGATCGACGTTCTTCGGCAGCCTGATGCTGAATATCCTTGAGCAGTTGATGTCGGTTTCTACTG
>DASVBA010000644.1:0-3869 GCA_036376095.1 Chryseolinea sp. | reverse complement strand
AAATAAAGGACTTCTTAGGTTAGGATTGAAAGGCCTGTCACTTTGATGTGCGGGTCTTTTTTTTTGTTTTTCATAGGTTGATGCTTATGGTCCTGGAAGATTGCTTTTTTAGCGCAGAGCAATTGTTGGGTGCCAATTGAGTCAGCGCATTTGGAGGGATGGTGGGTGGGTTTGACAGTGCGCAAACGCTGAGGACGCAGATAAATTCGGAAGGTTCAGTAATGACGGGACTGAAAGGTTGCTTAGGGTCGAAATTCAAAAACCCCAAAACAATTCACTCATTCAAGTTAGCACCACAAAACTTGCAATGGACAGCGTCCTTATCGTGGCCTTCTTTCAGGCAGTTGGGACATCGTTGCGTGGTCAATTTTTCTTTAGCCTTTAAGTCAAACATTTCAGCAGACACAATGCCGGTGGGAACTGCAATAATTCCATAACCAAGGATCATGATGAAGGATGCCAGGGTCCGTCCCAGGGCTGTCGACGGTGTGATATCACCATAAGATACTGTCGTCATCGTACTGACCGCCCAGTATAGACCAACAGGAATGCTGGTAAATCCATTTTCGGCTCCTTCAATTAAATACATAAGCGTGCCGCTAATTATTACCGACATAATCACCGTAAGCATAAACACACTGATCTTGTAACGGCTTGCCACAAGGGCGCTCCGAAGTGTATTACCTGCACCAATAAACTGGGCAAGCTTGAGTATCCTGAAAATCCGGATTAACCTGATGATACGGATAACAATGAATACCTGCGCTCCGGAAAAGATCAATGAGAGGTAGGTAGGTAAAATCGACAAAAGGTCTACTATGCCGAAGAAGCTAAAGACGTAACTGCGTTTTTGTTTCACAACCATTAGTCGTAACACATATTCGATTGTAAAGAGGATGGTGAATATCCATTCAAGTACGTAAAATGTATCGGCGTACTTTTCGAGCTGTGGTACGGTTTCGAGTGTTATCACAATAGTGCTAAGCACAATTATGATAAGTAGAATGATATCAAAAAATCTGCCGGCGGGTGTATCGGCCTCAAAGACTATTTCGTACAATCGTTTTTTCCACATAGAAAGGTCAGTTGACTACTCAAATATAAATAAAGGCCGCCGTCCATCAACCGGATCATAGCGTTGTATTCAGAAAGAGGTGAAAATAAGGGTGGGACTTTTAACAAGCAGTTCCAAAGCCAGTCATGGGTTGTTTGAATTTTGGTATTAATCAAATACGGCAGGCTGAAACAATGAATTGAATTACATCTCTTGTACGGTGTATTTGTTAAGGAATGAGTTAGTTCAATGACGCCGTAAACTCGTAACTTCCCGATGCGAGCTCGTAGACCGCTTTGCCCTTTTCATACTTTATAAAAGTTATCGCCTTGTTCTTCGGAGAAACGGGTTTGCCCCCTTCTTTCACTGCTTTTGCGGAAGCAGCAGGCAAGTAGAGCGTCGCCGTGGTATTTGCTGGCACCGTAGTGGCGTAATTCAATACATTGGTATCAGTTTTCCATGCGCTTTGGATCCTGCCGTACATCGAATCATAAAATCCTTTAGCGTACGTCATTTGTCCCGTGGGATCGTGTTGCGGCTGAAGAATAAAATGCTTGAATCCCGGAGACTTCTCATCGCGCTGAATTCCCAATGAATAAGCGATCATCCACTCACCAACCGCACCGAAGGAGTAGTGATTAAATGAGTTCATGCTGTTGTTACCTCCAAATCCATTTTCGACGGTGTAACCATTGAGACGTTCCCAGATGGTGGTTGCGCCCTGATCGATTGCATACAGCCAGGATGGATACTGATTATTTTGCAAAAGCCGGTATGAAAGATCGGAGTACCCGTAATCAGAAAGTGCCTTGTTGATCCATGCTGTACCAATAAAGCCGGTCATCAAAGCATATTCACCACGCGTGATTCCAGCGTCATCTATGTTTTTGCGCTTTATGGTTTCAGCAAGGTTGGCTGCCATATAGGGTATGTTCTCCTCACTAAATGCATTGAGCGCCAGCCCCACCGCGTAAGAGGTCTGTGTATCGGCGACCTTCAATTCAAGGGGCAGCGGAGGCGCACCGAATCGCATACCTCCAACGAGTCCGATGGTTTTATGATCTGCGCTGACAAATCTGGAATTGAAAAACGCTTTGCGCTCATCATGTAATTTTGAAAACCGTTCCGCGTCAGTATTGTTGCCGAGGATACGAGCTACTTTTGTCATGATGGCGAGGTCGTAGATGTGATAGGCAGTTGCGAGATACGCGCTGCCAAGTATGTTATTTTGCGGCCCAAGCCAATCGCCCAACTGTGCGTCTGAGCTGTACCCTGTTTCCTTATTTATGGTTGTTTGCAGATAGTCGATATACCTTACCATTGCCTCATAGTGTTCCTGCAGTATAACCACATCGTTGTATTGCAGATAGGTTTGCCAGGGAACTACAATACCTGCACTGCCCCAGAGAATTCCACCGAAGCCACCTCCTACCGGCGCGATATCGGTAAACTTTCCTGCCGGCGTCTGGACATCACGCATAGCATAGAGATGACGCTTCAAAAACTGTTTCGCATTGGAAACGTAGGTGGCCGTAGGGGAAAATACATTGATGTCTCCCGACCAACCCATTCGCTCGTTACGCTGAGGGCAATCTGTCGGCACCGAGAGAAAATTGTCCACGTTGGACCATACCAGATTCGACCACAACTTATTGACCCCTGGATTTGATGTCTCATAATCAGCTGTTAAGCTTAGTACAGAACTGATCACCACGCCCTGAACGGCCTCGAGCGGCAGCGCTTTATCCATGCCGGTGATCTCGAGGTACTGATAGCCACGAAATGTGAAGTGAGGCTGATAGGTTTGCGGACCTTCTTTCATGATGTACATGTCCTGGCACAAGGCAGCACGATAGTTTTCCATCATTACCATACCGACGTTGTTGCCTGATTCAGGAAGATCCGGATAAAGAGTTTCGCCTACCCTCAACGTGATTTTTCTTCCCGCAACTCCGTTGGCAAAAGTAAGCCTTGGCACACCTACCATATTTTGTCCCATGTTATAGACGAAAACCCCGGGACGTACTTCTTTCACACTCTTAGCGGTTAGGGTCTTGTACACGCCTGCGGTGTTGCCGATCTGGCCGAGCAATTGCATTTTACTGTACTCCAACCCTGAGGCTTGATCGATATAGGCAGTACCTTCCAGGTCAACTTTTTGCGCCTTAGTCCAGCGCGAGTCATCAAATGAGGTGGTGTTCCAACCGGCAATATCGTCTTCCCGTGTTGCATCGTATATTTCACCTAAGTCCAGGCTGCTGTATACAATAGGCCCATGGTTGTAATATTTCCACGTTTTATCATTAGTTGTAATTACATCGGTTGTGCCGTCTTCGTAGGTGATCACGAGCTTACCAAGAAGTGACTGTCGGTCGCCAAAGTGATTCCATATCGTTCCGAAGCTAAGCAATCCGCTCCACCATCCTTCGCCAAGCATCGCTCCCCAGGCGTTGTTTCCTTTCGTTATCAGGCTTGTTACATCGTAGGTCTGATACATGTGGGTTTTGTTGTACTGTGTAAGGCCAGGATTGAAGTAGTCATCGCCCACGCGTTTTCCGTTGAGATAAATTTCATAGATACCCCGGGCAGTCACGTACATGCGTGCTTGTCGAATGTTTTTATTGCCAGTTGCAAATTGCGTTCGCAGCATGGGTGTTGAATTGTGACTTGGATCTCTCGCAATAAAGATACCCTGTGCGCCACCGTCCAGGTGATACTTGTTTTGCGTTACGCTAAGTCCGTTAGCTCCGGCGAAAATGCCTTCGTATATGGACCTTGAAAGATCTTCTTTGAATAAGGTGTTCGAGGGGCTGCG
>DASVBA010000642.1:0-6956 GCA_036376095.1 Chryseolinea sp. | reverse complement strand
TCTCCATTGCACTGATGTTTACTTACTATTGGAAACTTGCCCTTGTTGTTCTATTGGTCGTTCCCTGTTATGCGATGATCCTTTGGCTCACAAACCAGGTAAATCGAAAAGTCGAACGACGATTGATGGAGAATGCCGCCGAGCTCGAGTCTCAGCTTGTCGAATCGTTGAATTCTATCAACACAATAAAAAGCTTCGGCCTTGAAAGCTACACCAACGAAAAAACCGAAACGCGGTTTGTGACACTATTAAAATCAGTCTATGCATCGGGGCTAAACAGTATTTGGTCCGGGGGTACTTCAGAGTTCCTATCCCGCCTGTTTACCATACTGCTATTATGGATCGGCTCGGGATTCGTATTAAAAACGGAAATTACGGCTGGCGAGCTTCTATCGTTCTACGCACTCCTGGGATACTTTACAGGTCCCGCCAACAGCCTCATCGGTATGAACAAGGCGGTACAAAATGCCGTCATTGCAGCGGACAGGCTATTCGAGATCATGGATCTGGAGCGAGAAAAAAATGAGCACCTTATTAGGCTTACTCCTTCGGATTTCGGCGATATTAATTTTAAGCATGTCCAGTTCAGATATGGTTCCCGTATTACCGTTTTTGAGCGCCTGACGCTAACGATCCCCAGAGGAAAAGTATGCGCGATCGTGGGAGAAAGCGGATCTGGAAAATCAACACTGATATCAATTTTGCAGAGCACCTATTCCGTGAGTGGCGGAAGCGTTCTTATCGGCGATTACGACCTAAGGCACATTGATACTGAATCATTAAGAAGATCGATAAGTGTAGTGCCTCAAAAAATTGATCTCTTTGCCGGGACTGTGACTGAAAACATCGCTGTGGGCGACTATGAACCCGACATGAAATTGATAATTGAAATTTGCACAGCGCTGGGGATACTTGAATTCATTGAGAACCTTCCAAGTGGGTTTGCAACATACCTGGGTGAGAACGGAGCAACTTTGTCAGGAGGGCAAAAGCAACGATTAGCAATTGCAAGAGCGTTGTACAGGGATCCTGAAGTTTTGATCCTCGACGAAGCTACGTCGTCTCTTGATTCCTCCTCCGAACTTTATGTTCAGTATACTATTGACATGCTGCGAAAAAAGGGAAAGACAGTCATTATTATCGCTCATAGATTGAGCACCGTCTTTAATGCTGACAAGATCGTCGTATTGAGCGGCGGTTTGGTGGTGGAGGAAGGGAAACATGATGAGCTGATCTCAAATCGACGAGACTATTTTAAACTATGGCAGAATCAATTTCCGTTGGCCGGACAATCTGTTGATATCAATAGTAAACATTGATTGCAACCTGAATTTTAATAGCGATCAAACCCTCGGGCATTATATATCTGGATATATCGTGGATCTGAATGAAGGTCTCGGAATGCCGGATCAATCTTGAGATGATTAAGCCGCGGCTCTTTATTATCGAGTGCTTTGGAGAGATGCACAAGGCACGAGTCGACCTGATTTCTGAACGCAAATGTGCGGGCAGCGAAATAACTAGGGTTATCCTTGCTTGTTTTTTCCATTCTTGTAAGCGCGCGCAGAAATTGATCGCTTAGTTTGAGATTCTTCTGGCCAAAATAAGCCATCGAATTGTAGGAAAGGTCAGAAGTTGCTAACTCGTCTCCAGCATTCAGAAGTGAATCACATAAATGATTGACCTTTTTGAACTCTTCTTCATAAAAACTTAACTCGATATCCCTTGAAGCAGCGAAATGATTACTACCTGTGACGTTTCTCAATTCTTTGTGGTAGTGCCTTGCTTCTTGTAGTCTATTTGAATAGAGTGAAACCACGTATAATATAAAGTAGCTATTGTAGTCTGCTGGATCAAGACGCATTGCTTCATTCGCAAGTTTGGTTGCTTTGTCGAATTCTCCCATCCAGGTTAGAAAATAGCAATAGCGATTTTTTATCAACGAAGAACCGGGGTCCATTTCAAGTGACTTTTCGAAATAAGTTCGTGCTTTAACATAATCCTGCTGTATTGCCCATGCTATGAGGGCGCGCGCAGAATATGCTTCAGGCAGTGTGGGGTCCAGCGCTGTCGCCTTTTCAGTGAGCCGTATGGCGTCCTCTATTCTTGGAATGTTGGTCAAATCGCGCATGCGTATGACAAGCCATGCCCGGCTGAGGGCCAGATATGCTATTGCTGGTGCGTAAAGTGAATCAATTGCAACGACCTGTTGGAAAATATCCGCTGCTGGTTGATAGTTTTCCCGTTTGTACTGAAATAGTCCTTTCAAGTAGAGCAGGTATGCTTCCTCTGAGGTCCCCTTCTTAACCAGGCGGGCTTCTTCAAACGAAGACAACGTCAGGCTGAGAGTTTCAACAACGTTTGCCGCAATATTATCCTGGATTTTAAAGAAATCGGTTTCTTCTACATTGAATTGTTTTGACCAAATGTGTGAGTTGTCGCTTGTTCGAATGAGTTGCGCAGTGATCCTCAATTTATTGCCCGACTGTTGTATGCTGCCTTCAAGAATAGTGGCGACGTCTAGTCTTTTTCCGATGTCTCGTAAATCGAGCTTTTCCCCCTTAAACTGAAAAGATGAAGTGCGGCCGATAATTCTCAAGTCCCGGATGGATGTAAGCGAGTTAATGATCTCCTCGGCAATCCCGTCGCCAAGAAATTCAAATGCGTGATCAGCAGTCATATCGACGAAAGGAAGGACTGCTATTGATTTGTCAATAACTGGGGGAGTTCTATTCTTAGTAGTAAAATAGAATGCGGCCATTACAGCGACGATCGCCGCAAACAATGCAACACCAACTTTCATTTGTTTTCCCCTATCGTTTGTTCGCGATGTATTTTTAGGAGGTTGGTGTATCAGTTCCGGCGCGGGATTTTTCACTGCTCGAATAATATCTTTTATCGCATTAGCCAGTTTATTGATCTGATCCCTGTAAACTATTCTTGAGGGGTTGTCTTCACGTCTGTCGGCAGGGGTAAGAGGTCGGTTAACCCCTGGTGATCTGAAAATAAAATCGACCGAACGAATAGGTCCAATTTCATTTTCGACGATTTCTCGATCTGCTGCATCGAGGTCATGAATGCAGACAGGTAGAATGCGGCTGCTTACATTGCCATTCTGCAATTTGACCTTTAATCCGAATTGATCTTCGCTGCAAAGGTTCTTGAACACCAGAAATTCATTCTTCCATGCAAAGCTGTTTGGATCACAATAAGTTTGTGAAAGGATAGGGATAAAAATAAGACACTTCAATTTGTCTTTAAGAGAGTCACCTACATCATGGGTAGCAAGGATTCCATCGTAAGGATTCTCATCAAAATAAATTGAGATATCTTCTTTGATCGTTGTCTGGATCTCTTTTTCTAGCCTGGACACAAATTTACTTACCCAACCGTTGGAATCTTTATCAGGAACTTTGTTGTCCTTAAGCCGGTAGGAAATGAAGATGTCGTAAGTGAATCCTTCGACGACTGAGGGCATAACCAAAGATAGAAATTCCGCTTATATTCCCTTTGCGCTGATAGATGACCTTGGAGCTTTCCTGTCTTTTTATGAACTCCTGGCTGCCACGGTTTTGAGGGATATCCTGCCAGTGGATTTTGTCACTTTATCCTAAAGGTTGAAAAAGGAGTGAAGACTGAGTGACTGAGAATTTACGAAAAGGGAATTCCCGTACGCTTCGAAATAGCAGTCAAGTCTTCCACAACAGCTTGGATAACGGGGACGCCTTCTTTCAGACGAATTTTTTCAGCTTCGTGTTCTGGGTCGCCGGGGATAAGTACTGCATCTTGGCCTGGAGCAGGTTTGGTGTTCCGAAACACCTGAATCCAATGATCGATCCGTTTTTTAAAGACATTAACGTCTTCAAATCCATCAATTTCCATTGCACCGAAAAAATGACCTATCCCTTTTCCAACACTTTCTTTCGGAGCCGCTTCGAACAAAGCAAACGGCGGCGCGAATGGCCCCCAGTTAGCTCCGCTTAGCACGCAACTAAGGATGTCTACCATCGCGGATAGCGCATAGCCTTTATGTCCACCCATCTCTCGTGTTGAGCCGAGCGGCAGGAGCCCACCCTCATACACGTCGTCCGGCCGCGATGTAGGATTTCCAAGGCTATCAATCATCCATCCCAACGGAACTGATTTTGCCTGTCTTTTTGCCTGTTCGATCTTGCCGAATGCTACAACGCTTGTCGCGAGATCAATTACAATAGGAGGATTGTTATAACCTGGAAAGGCGATGCTTATGGGATTTGTTCCCAGTCGTCGTTCGGCACCCCATAACGGCACGACTATTCTGGATGAATTTGTCATTGACCAGCCAATCATGTCCTTCTCCAACGCCTGCAATGAATAATACGACGCTATGCCATAATGATTCGTGTTGCAGACACTTACCCAACCCGAACCATGTTCCGATGCCTTATCCATTGCAATTCGATTTGCCTTTGGTCCAACAACCAATCCGAGCCCACTGTCGCCGTCGACTGTGGCGACACTCTTTTTCTCTCGGACAATTTTGATGTTGGGGTTAGGGTTGATCCGTCCAATTGAGAACATGTCTACGTAGGTCCTTAATCTTGCTACACCATGCGAATCAATTCCACGAACGTCTGCTTTTGATAAAACGTCTGCCGCCTGCCAGGCATCTTGTTCATTGACCTTGAAGTGCTGAAAAACTTTTGCGCAGAATTCCTTCAGGTATGTATGTGGAAACGTCGTGTAAAGTGGTGCAGCCATGTTGTGAGTATGAAATCAAAATTTGTTTTGTATGATGTTGGAATCGGTCTGAAATAGATTTGTGATCCACTCAGGTGGTTCCTTTTCGAGATTTTTTACCCCGATCTTCTGAAGGATTTCGCGAAGGATCTGTGGTTTGTCTCTTTTCCAGATAAGAGCCCTGGTGATGCCGATCGCTTTTACCTCGCCGTTTTGTTCGAACTTGTGTACGTGATAGACCCATTTATCGTCCCATCCCATTGTGTGAAGACGCAGTGTAAATTGCGTCCACAACTTAATTGGTCGTCTATAAATGATCTTTTGTGCACCGAGTGTGGGGGCCAGTCCCCTAGGCAAAATTTCACTAAAAAGTTTTGACCGGGCAATCATTTCCCATCGAATAAGGTCCATGTAAGCAGCATATTTAAATGCAGTCATTACGCGAAACCCGTCGCAGTCAAATAAACGAACGCGGAAAGTCCTTGTCAGCTCTTCTTCAATGTCGACTTGTTTTTGAAATCTTCGTGCTACAAGAATCCAGACAATACGAAACCAATAGTACAACATATGTTTTAAGTCCTATTAAATATCGCAGATGTGAGCACATTTTCTAAACGTTAACTCTTTTTTTACTGGATGAACGCACCGAAGCGGCTTTAATCATATTTTATAAATCGTATAACTTTTCGGATGTTTGATCTTTGCCTCATGGATTCAACGACTGCTCATTTCACGGTTTTATTTGAAGACAATCATTTGCTTGTCGTTAATAAGGCTGCAGGTATCCTCGTTCAGGGTGACATCACCGGAGATGTTCCACTTGTCGAACTTTGCAGGCAATACATCAAAGAAAAATACCATAAACCTGGAGACGTGTTTCTTGGTGTGGTACATCGGCTCGACCGGCCGGTCAGCGGCGTTGTGGTTCTCGCGAGAACGTCAAAGTCGCTGGAGCGGATGAACGCCTTATTTCGGGAAAAGGAGACAACGAAAACCTATTTAGCTGTCGTCAAAAAAAAGCCCCCGTTGCCCGAAGGTGTATTGATCCATTGGTTGCAAAAGGACGAAAAGAAGAACAAGACCACGGTTTATAAAAAGGAAACCAAGGAAGCGTTGCGTTCAGAGCTGAGTTATAAACTGTTGGGGACAGCGCAGGACCATTGGTTGCTGGAGGTAAATCCAGTTACCGGCAGACCGCACCAGATCAGGGCACAACTTGCTAGTATGGGTTGCGTTATAACCGGGGATGTAAAATACGGGGCCGATAAGCCGAATGAAGACGGAAGTATTTATTTGCATGCGCGAAGGCTAAAGTTTGTTCATCCTGTTAAAAAAGTGAATGTGACTTTTGAAGCACCGCTTCCCGCGATAGGGATGTGGAAATATTTTGCAAAATTTGATTAATCTATGACCGAGCCGTCCTGGATACAAAAACTGATGCATCGTTGGAACCTTGGAAGTGCTTTCCAGGTAATAGTTGTACTCGTCGTCTTTGCATGTACCGGATTCACAGTTCTCTTTATTAAAAAACCAATACTTCATTTTCTTGCGGGCGAACAAGGAGATTCGGTTACCGCCTCCGTTATTTATTACCTGTTGATTTTGCCCCTTTACAATATGATATTGTTGGCTTATGGATTTTTGTTCGGACAATTCAACTTTTTTTGGGAATTCGAGAAAAGATTCTTTAACAGAATATTTCGAAGGACAAAAAAATGAAGATTATGCGTAGACAAAATTCCCCAACTTATATCGTTGGTATGATGCTCTTTCTCGCATCATGCTCATCGCCACGGTACTCATATAATTTTGATTATTATGATTACAACAGCGGCCGAAAAGAATTGCCGAACACTCACCTGAATGAGCGCCTGCTTGCCACAAACGCACAGCCCCTGAAACTGAACAAGAATGAACTGGTCGCTAATGCAGACCTAGCCGAAAAAAAGTATCTTCAAAACCATGTGTCGGACGACATACACGCTTCCGGCAAAACGTATCAAGATCTTTCAAAGGCTGATAGAAAGAAGCTTCGCGGCGGTTTGAAGGACTATGTAAAAAATTACTCCAAAGAACTGAAGTCCGGTGATGAAGTAGCAGGCGTTGGAGCTACCAAACAGTTGGATGACGATCTGAAACTTGCAATAATATTTGGCGCAATCGGAATAACGTTCGCAATATTGGGCGGAATCAACACGGTCTTTTGGGTAATTGGAGTAGTGGGTCTTATCGTGGGC
>DASVBA010000762.1:0-3561 GCA_036376095.1 Chryseolinea sp. | reverse complement strand
TGGCGACTTCCAACGATCATCTCAGGGAATTTATAAAAATGACAACCCCGGCACCCGGTCAGCCAGCGAAGTATTAAAGACCAGTTTTCTGTTTTTCTCTTACTAACACTTTTCCGGGGTAACGCTTTGTCGTTCCGTTTTTGTTGAAGACCTCGACACCATTTACCCAAACGTTTTTTATTCCAGATGAGATAGCCTGCGGGTTTGTGATCGTGGCACTATCCGTTACCGTTTGCGCATCAAACAGAACGATGTCGGCAAAGTACCCGGGAGTTATGCGCCCACGCCGCTCTATTCCGAGATTTTCTGCTGATAGAAAGGTCATCTTATAAATTGCTTCCTCAAGTGAAAGGGTATGCGACTCTCGGACGTAATGTGCCAATACTCTGGTAAACGCACCAAATCCCCTTGGGTGTAAACCACTTGAGGAGCCGTCAGAGCAAATGTTGGTGTATTCCCATTTCATGAGTTTGCGGATGTCGGCTTCTTCCATGCTTGTTGCCACGATCGAACCAGAACAATCTTTCTTCTTTGAATCGCAGTCTTCTAATTGTGCAATAACTTCGATTAACATTTGTTCCGAAGACCGGTTCTTCGCCCTTGCAATGTCTTCCAGGCTTTTCCCGTTATAATCGGCAGAGGGTTCAAAGTCGCTAAAGATAATCCCTCCCGGAGTCGTTACCTCCCTGAGAATAAACTCAGCCTCTTTTAAATCCTTAAAATTACGCTCAGGAAACAGTACCCGGATGTCAGATGACCAATAGGGGTAGGGGTATACATCCGCAGTTATATTTACGCCATCATGTCTTGCAGCATTAAGAAGGCTGACGGCGCTGTCAGCTTTGCCCCATAAGCTTCTCATGGCCAGCTTGAAATGACTTACCTGCACCGGTACTCCTGTAACTTTTCCAATCGTGATGATCTCATTCAGTGCATCCCAAAAATAACGGTCTTCGCTTCTCAAGTGGCTGATGTAACGACCGTCATACGGAACCAGCAATTTTGAGAGCGATAGTACTTCTTCTTTCTCTGAATAAATACCAGGGTCATACTCCAGCCCCGTTGAAAGACCAAATGCGCCGGCCTCGAGATCGTCCTTCAGCAGAGCTTCCATTTTACGAATCTCCTCGGCAGTTGCTGCCCTCTTGAAATCGTCGCCCATAGCCAGGGCACGAATGGTATTGTGCCCGCTGTAGGAACCAACATTCACGGCTACCGGACTATCCGACAAGGTCTCAAAGTATTTGCTTAAAGGGGAGAACGATCCTCCGTCCTGACCGACAATGATCGTAGTGACGCCTTGGCTCACAACGGCCAAAGCATCTGGGGAATCGGATAAAAGCCGATCGTGGTGGCTATGCGTGTCAATGAACCCCGGCGCCAGTGTAAGACCTTTTCCGTCAACCTCGATTTGAGCTACAACTCTGCCTAAATCGCCGACAGCAGCTATAGTATCTCCTGCAATGGCAACATCACCAATAAACGCCGGCTTACCAGATCCGTCATAAATGGTTGCATGCCGGATAACAACATCGTATTTCTGTTTTTGACAAGCGAGTTGAAAAAACGTAAACAGGAGGAGGGAGCAAAGGCGAATGATCCATTGGGGCTTAACAAGAAAACTCCGGAAATTTGCCATAGCTGTTATCTTAATTACAGGACATCAAAAGGATTGTCGGCTAATCGTCGTTCACTTTTAGTGGCAGCCTTACCGTAAAGGTCGATCCCTGGCCGACTTCGCTCCTGATGTCGATAGTTCCTTTGAGCTTGTCTACTGAACGCTTAAGTATGTAAAGCCCAAGACCTCTGCCGCTCGCATTTGGTGTCGCCCTGAAAAACATCTCGAAGATGCGGGCCTGGTGTTCCTGTGCAATCCCTTGACCGTTGTCTTCCACTTCAACCACAACGTGACCATTCTCACGCTGAACGCGGATCTCAACGTGTGGGGACTGACGACGTGAATACTTAATGGCGTTTTCGATGAGGTTCTGGAGAATTGCATTAAGCAATGTCCACTCTGTCTGGAACTGAATACCCGGCTGAACCATCCTGCGAAATGTTATGTTCGAAAAATTTGGTATTCCCTGAAAGGATCCGATACACTCGTCGATCATTTTTTCGAATTCGATCTCCTGCTTACAAAGATCAGCATGATTAAGCTGGGTAAGATTGATCAAACCCGTAATGATGTTGTTCAATCGTTCCACCTGTGTATGTTGCTTTTCGAGATATCCGCGCGCCGAATCGTCCTTCACTTCCATTTTCGCAAGTTCAGACAGGCCGAGCAGCGATGCTATTGGTCCTTTCAAATCGTGTGATATACGGTAAAAGAATGCATCTAGCTCGGCGTTCTTGTCTTCGATGATCTTGGTTTGTCTCTTATTCATTTCGACAATGGCTTGCAATTCCTGATTCGCATTATAAAGCTCCTCAGTTCTTTCTTTGACGCTAACTTCCAATTTAAGGGTAGCCTCCTGTTGCAGCCGCAGCGCAAGCGCCTGAGCTTCTTCCTTCTCACGCTTAAGTCTCCTGTAGCGATCTCCAAGTGCGAAGGCGATAAGAATGGTTTCGAGAGCGGCGCCTATCTCGACAAAATGTGTTGTCCAGAAATTGAAATCGAAGACGCCGCTATTGCGTAGCGTTAATAGCAGGCCGCCGATCAGATAAATAGTCCACGCGGCAATAAAATAATTGGCCGTTTTGTTACCCCGGACCCGGCACACAACACCAGTCACCATAAAAACCACCGTGGCCAGCGAGATCAGGTTATTCCCGGCGGAGGAAAGGGTTTCAGTTGCCACAAGAATGGTCGACAATACAGCAAGAGGAATGAGGGTCAACAAGACGTAGTACATCACTTTGGAATACTGCCTGACTTCCAGGAACTGGATGGTAAAAATGGTGAGGAAGACGGCTAATACACCAAGTGAAAGACGGCCTGCATAATAATTCATGACCGGGCTTTCCGGCCACAGAAACTTCCCGGCATAACCAGACGCAGAAGAGAAGATAAGAAAGGTGCACACTATGGTGCAGATGTAGAGAAGATAGTTGCTTTGCCGGAGTGTGATATAGATAAACAAGTTGTAAAAGAACATTACGAACAGTATCCCGAAGAATATCCCGTATCCGAGATCCTCGTAGCGCGTCTTTTCAATGAACCTGTCCCTTTCAATGACATAAAGTGGAAACGTCTTAGGGCTGTGTCCGTCTATTTTGATGTACACCGTGCTGATGCCGTTGTCTGCAAATTCAAGTGGAAGAATATGGCTCGTATGCGACACGTCACGCAGATGATGGGCGCGATAATATCCCGCGACTGAATGACGCCATGAATCAGTACTGCCCTGATAAAAATCGACATACTCTAGAAATGGAGCAGGTATTTCAAGGTACCATTGCTTGCTTGAAGCAGATTTTCGAGTCGTTACCTTCAACCAGATCCGGGACTTCAGATAACCAAAGGTTAGATTTTCTTTACTTGGATGGAAATGCGATTGAAAATTGCCAGCCAGCACGTCGTCGACATCTGCAGCATTGGATGTGTCAACAAATACCTCT
>DASVBA010000626.1:0-12574 GCA_036376095.1 Chryseolinea sp. | reverse complement strand
AAATCGTTGGCAGAAAACGATGTGGAAAGGTCTCAGATCCGACCGACACTTATCGAGGTGCGACGTGTGCTATGGCGACTGTTGCCCTTCGAAACTCCATCTCCACACTCATCAGCCAGGACGCCGCATAAGCTTGATGATGAGTTTTTAGAAAATCTGGAAAGGTTGAAACGTGAATGAAGGAATGATAACATTTGACCCCTCAGTACCAATTTGGTTGCTTGTGTTGTTATTCGTTCCAGCAACGGCATTCATGTTGTGGACAGAATGGCGAAGGAAACTTAGGTTCCGTACGCTGCGATTTGTCGCCGTTTTCACACTGATGCTGATGCTTGCAGCTATTTTTCTTCAACCCTATAATAACGTAATCAAAACCGATCGAACGCTGCTGTTGACGCCCGGCTATACCTCACAGCTCATCGACAGCATGATCAAGAAGCACCCCGGTATGAGGGTAATGCATACGCCCGGAACGGAGCCGTACAAAGACTCGCAGGCGCTCAATTCCTTTTTTGAATTAACTGATCTGCAAGGGAGCATCCACTTCGTTGCCGGAGAAGGTTTACCCCTTCACGCGCTGACACTCTTGAATAAAAAAAATTTTGCCTTCGTGTCCGGCAGAAGGCCATATGGAATTATTGATCTCTCCAGCGCAAAGCAAACGACGGTGAATCGTCAGAGTACGATCACTGGAACGTTTAGAAATACTTCAGACACTACCTCCATCCTTCTAATCGGCCCCGGTGGAAAAGAGGATTCAGTGACAATTGCGAGCAATGGCACAACGTCGTTTGATCTTTCATTTACTCCGCGACAGACGGGCAAGCAATTGTATACCATCGCTGTTAAGGGTGGACAGGGAAATGTCCATGAAGAAAAGTTTCCAATTGTCGTCGATGACTTTTCGCCGTTGGCAGTCCTTGTCGTCTTAAGTTATCCGACGTTCGAAACTACATTTCTGAAAAACTTTATAGGCGCGAAAGGAAATAAGCTCGTCATGCGGTCGCAGCTATCCAGGAACAATTTTGGGTATGAGTATGTAAACCATCAACCGTTGAAATTCTCGACTCTTACAAAAAGTATTATAGATGAATTTGACCTTTTGATTGCTGATCGCGCAACGCTCGACGGACTTTCAAGACAGGAATCGATAGCGTTGAAACAGTCCGTTCACGACGGTCTTGGGTTGTTGCCTATTTACGACCGGGCACCTAAGGGAAAAACAGAGAACAGCTTTTTTCCGTTTCGGACAGTTTCAGCAAAAGGTGATACCACCACTATCAGTGGGAAATCAAAAAGATATACGTTGCCCGTATTGCCGTTCAGGGTACTAAGCGAAGCACCTTTGCAGGCTGTTTTAAGAAATGAGAGTGGAATACTCTCTGGCTATACGCTGTCCGGAAAGGGTAAGATCGGGTTTCAGCTAGTGCAGCAGACCTTCCGTTTAATGCTCGCGGGAGACTCCATCACTTACGGCAACCTATGGTCCCCACTTCTTGAACGTATCGCCAGATCGCATGATCGGTCAGCATCGGTAGAATTCACAAATCCGTTTCCCTATTACGTTGACGAACCAATTCATCTGAAATTGATTTCTGCCGGGGATTCTCCAACGCTTATGGAGGATAGCGTTCGTATTCCCCTTCGTGAAGATGTAATGCTTGATGATGTGTGGCATGCTACGATCTGGCCAAGTACGGCCGGTTGGCATTCGCTGCAAATTGGAGACAGGACGATGGATTATTATGTTTCGAAGGCTACGGAATGGCGCTCAATGGCGGTCGAAAATCAGATGAATGAAAATGATCTCAGCGGCGATCAGGCTCACGTAGTTAGCGAGCTCAGCGAAAAGAAGCGCATTCCGCCATTATTGTTTTATGCGATACTCCTCCTCGCAGCAGGTTTTCTCTGGCTGGCTCCTAAGCTTTAGGAGGATTTTTTTCTATAAGACTGACAAGGTCATTATACCAATCCTCGCCATACTTTCTTATTAGCGGCTCCTTAAGGAATTTGTACACCGGAACCTGGAGTTCCTTACCCAATGCACAAGCGGGACTACAGATGTGCCATTTATGATAGTTTACAGCTTCAAAATTCTTCTTTTGTGTGATGCGTATGGGATACAAGTGACATGAGATGGGCTTCTTCCATGAAACCTTTCCGTCATTATACGCTTGTTCGATTCCACATTTGAGTATCCCCTTCTTGTCATAGATAGCATAAACACACTCACGACCATCTATGACTGGTGTACACAACTCGCCTTCGTCGTCAACGGTGTGTGTGCCGGTACGCTCGATCTCTTCGATTCCTTCTTTGCTGAGATACTTTTTTATTTTCGGATAGATCTCCTCAAGAATAGCAAGTTCCTCTTGGAGCAACGGCGCTCCAAAATCACCTTCAACACAACAAGCACCTTTGCACTTTTCAAGATTGCATACAAACTCGCGGTCGCGAATATCGTCTGATACTAATACTTCACCGACTTTCAGCATAGCGCAAAGTTAATCAAATACTATTGTGATCATTTAGGAAACAATTCGAATTGAAGATTCTCGCTCACATTTACGTCGCGTTGAATGGACTGCGCGGAAAATTGTCGCGAAAAAAAGCCTATCGTATAAGCCTGCAGTGTCATTAGCTTTGAGTCCAGTTTATGGCTGGATAATGCAGAATTCAATCCTTTCACCAGCAGATTGGTTTGATAAAGTTGTACCAGCTTGCGATAAAAGTGGACATTGCTATCCAGGGCCGACAACCTTTCATAATTATTTACACCCAGGTATTTCTTAATCAATTCTGCCTGCTCGTCGCAATAATGGCGGCAGTCAAGTCTTGCGTTCAACGGAAAGGTGAAGGGTATCAATAAGCTGAAATCCATTGAAGCAAGACGATCCACCGTAGTCAGCGAAAAATTCATTGAGAAGGGATCGATGAGGCAAAAGACAGCGACCCTTCGGCCGGACTTGGAACCAGGAATTGTTGAGTTTAATGCGTGAATGATCTCTTCCTCCCGAACGTTGAAGACCTCCACATTTTTCTGAGGAAAAGATTTCTGAACTCGTTTTTCAAGTGTCCTCGCTTGTTCCTGATCGGATTCACAAAAGATCCACTTCTGAAAAGGAAGATTCGCGGATAAGGCTGCCAAAGAATTGCCAGGGAAAACTTCCTTTTGATGTCCCGCAGAATATAAACCACTCCCTGCAAACAGGTCAACAAAAATTAGCTCGTCAGATTTTGGGGATGCATTCATTATGAACGCCTGCACGTAACTCAGGATGACTTGAACCTTTACTTTAAACCATGGTTCCGTGGCAGTGATCGTTAGTCCATCGGATTGAAAGTTGGGAACTGAAGCACTCGATTTTAAGTTCAAAAAGTTATATGTTTATCCGTTTAATAAATCAAAAATAGGTTGTGTTAATTGTACCTGAAAGATCCGGAAAAAACAATCTGAAAAAACAATTAAAAATTTTGAAGGTTAATTCGGTATTGGAAAACTGTGATCTAACTTGTGGCGAATTATGATGGAATACCTGGAGAGCTTGAATGAACCTCAGTACGAAGGGGTCGTGAATACGGAAGGGCCCTGCATGCTGATTGCAGGAGCAGGTTCAGGAAAGACACGCGTATTGACGTATCGGATCGCTCATCTTATGAGCAAAGGCGTCGACGCGTTCAATATCATGGCGCTGACCTTCACTAACAAGGCCGCCCGCGAGATGCGTGACCGTATTGAAAAGGTTGTTGGGAACGATGCGCGAAATCTTTGGATGGGCACATTTCATTCCGTCTTCGCGCGAATCCTGCGGGCTGAAGCGCACCACATCGGTTATTCGCACAATTTTACCATCTACGACGCCGATGACTCAAAAACCCTGGTGAAAAATATCATCAAGGAAATGGGTCTCGATGATGCGGTATACAAACCGAGCACCGTCTTCAACCGGATATCGGCTGCAAAAAATAGTCTCATCGGCTGGCAGGACTATCTGAATAACGCAGAACTAATGGGGGACGATGCCGCGAACCTTCGGCCTGAAGTTGGCAAGATCTATAAGACGTATGCACAACGCTGCTATAAGTCTGATGCAATGGATTTTGACGACCTGCTCTTCAATACCGACAAACTTTTTAAGGAGCATCTTGAAGTATTGAACAAATACCAGCACCGCATACAATATGTTCTCGTCGATGAGTTCCAGGACACCAACCTTTGCCAGTATTTCATTATACGTAAACTGGCGGCGGTGCAACAAAACATCTGCGTCGTAGGTGACGATGCACAAAGTATCTACGCGTTTCGTGGTGCTGACATCACAAACATCCTCAACTTCGAACGCGATTATCCGGACTTGAAGATCATCAAGCTCGAACAGAATTACCGGTCTACGAAAAATATCGTGAGCGCGGCAAATTCAGTGATCAAAAAAAACCGCGCACAACTTCCGAAGAACGTCTGGACTGAAAACGAAGAA
Source organism: Chryseolinea sp. (assembly GCA_036376095.1). Classification (GTDB taxonomy): domain Bacteria; phylum Bacteroidota; class Bacteroidia; order Cytophagales; family Cyclobacteriaceae; genus Chryseolinea. Next base: position 8,096 of record DASVBA010000626.1, on the reverse strand, counting down.
GGCGGTCTTATCGAGCTGATCAAGGCAGTTTCAGACAACGAAGAAGGACGACTCATTGCATCTTCGATTTTCCACGAAAAAATGCAGCACCAGCTGAAGTTCAGCGACTTCGCAGTTCTCTACCGAACTAACAGCCAGTCGCGCGCAATCGAAGAGGCGTTACGGCGAATGAACATCAAGTACAAGGTCGTGGGTGGATTGTCATTCTATCAACGTAAGGAAATCAAGGATCTGCTGGCTTACATGAGGTTCGCGATCAACCAGCAGGATGAAGCATCCTTCAGAAGGATTATAAATCTCCCGAAGAGAGGGATCGGTGATTCAACTGTCGACAAGATAATCGTTGCGGCCAATGATCACGGAATTTCCATTTGGGAAGTTCTCCAGCATGCCCAATCGTTTATCGGAGGCCGGGCTGCAAGTCCTATTGATGATTTCGTGGCGATGATAAAACGGTTCGCGCTGGAAGTCGGACGGAAAGATGCCTATGATGCCGCATTTGAGATTGCAAAAGGTTCCGGTTTGCTTAGAGAGTTGTATGAGGATAAAACGGTTGAAGGGTTAAGCCGCTATGAGAACGTCCAGGAATTGCTCAACGCGATCAAAGAGTTTGTGGATGATCCTGAACGGCAGGAAAAGGCCTTGGGAGCATTCTTGCAGGAGGTGTCGCTGATCACCGGACAGGACGAAGACAAGGATAAAGATCCCGATAAGGTTACCCTGATGACTATTCACATGGCCAAGGGATTGGAGTTCAGGAACGTTTACATCGTCGGACTGGAGGAGGATCTCTTTCCCTCTCAAATGATGTTAAGCAGCCGCGCCGACCTGGAGGAAGAACGAAGGTTGTTTTATGTAGCCATTACCCGGGCTCAGAAGGGGCTGTTTCTCTCCTATGCCCTCACCCGCTACCGATTTGGGAGACTGAAAAACTGCGAGCCGAGTCGGTTCCTCGACGATGTTGATCAGTCATTCATTAAGGTGAGTGCAAAGTTCGCCGGACTGGAGTCGACGCCGCCGAGTTCCGGATACGCAAAAACACTCGTTAATGGCATCAAAAAGACCATTAGCAGCGCCCCGACGATCAAGCCGTCAAACTACAAAGCTCCATCCGATTTTGCTCCAAGCGACACTTCGGCGTTGAAAGAAGGCATGAAGGTCGAGCATCCCAAATTCGGCTTCGGTATGGTTACCCAAATGGACTTCAGTGGTCCGGATCGCAAGGCAAAGATAAATTTTGACGATTTTGGGGAGAAGACGTTATTGCTTAACTTTGCTAAACTCAAAATACATGCATAGTAGTTAGCTATGAGTTCCAGGGTGGACGCGAGTCAGAGCCACCGACCATTGCCATCATTAACTTAACCAGAAATCAATTAATCAATGCAAATAGGAGAATACAATTCCGCGCGCCCTCAGATTATTCTAAAAGAGTACGGCCGCAATGTCCAGAAGCTCGTCGAATACATTAAGAGCCTTCCCAGTATTGAACAAAGAACAGAACTATCGTATACCCTTATCGATCTTATCAAGCAGCTGACGCCTAGCATCAAGGATCAGCCAGACAATCCCCAGCGTTTGTGGGATGACCTGTATATCATCGCAGATTTTGAACTCGACGTTAACAACCCCTACCCGGTTCCGGAGAGAGACGTGCTTTTCAAGAAACCCATGCGGATGGATTATCCAAAGAACGACGTTCGCTTCCGTCATTATGGGAAGAACATCGAAAAGCTGGTAAAAGAGGCACTGAAAATAGATGATCCCCAGGAACGCGAAGAATCGATCATCTACCTGGGCAAGCTTATGAAAACTTTCTATGGCGCCTGGAACAAGGAAACTCTTGATGACTCCGTTATCCTGCGGGATATCCAGGCTATGTCGGGCGGCGCATTGAATATGACGATCGAAAAAGTACGCGAAGACAACCTTTTCGAAAAGCTCTACAAGGAGCGCAAGAAGGGCAGGCCGCAGGGTCAGGAAGGTCAGAATCAAAGGAATCAGGGCAACGGCGGTCACCAACAACGTCACCAAGGCGGCGGGGGTCACCGGTTCAACAAGAAAGGCAATAACTTTCGCCGGAGAAGAGACCAATAAACACTCACGCCAAATCCCGAAACGTTAGATATTTTTTTCTTATTGACAATCAATGAGTGTTTTCAAGATCAAAGGTGGGAAAAAGCTGAAAGGTGAAATTATCCCACAAGGTGCGAAGAACGAAGCATTACAAATCCTTAGCGCCACAATCCTTACTGCTGAACCTGTCACCATTCACAACGTACCCAATATTGTAGACGTCAATAAGCTCATTGAATTGATTGGCGCGTTGGGCTGCAAAGTCGACAAACTGGGACCAGAATCCTACCGGTTCACGGCGTCAAACATTAATACCACTTTTCTAGAAACGGAGGAGTATCGAAAAAAAGCTGCAGCCCTTCGCGGTTCCGTGATGCTGCTCGGTCCAATACTAGCCAGGTTCGGTAAGGCTACGATGCCGAAACCCGGTGGCGACAAGATCGGCAGACGAAGATTAGACACTCACTTCCTCGGTTTTCAAAAGCTGGGGGCAAAATTCAATTTTGATTCGGAAGAACACCTCTTTCACATCGACGCATCAGAACTGAAAGGTTGTTACATGTTACTGGATGAAGCTTCAGTGACTGGTACGGCCAACATTGTGATGGCTGCCGTTCTCGCCAAAGGAAAGACAACGATCTACTACGCTGCCTGCGAACCCTATCTTCAGCAACTTTGTCTGATGCTCAACAGAATGGGCGCAAAGATCAGCGGCATTGGTTCCAACCTGCTCACGATTGAAGGAGTAGATAAGCTCGGTGGCACCGAACATACGATGCTGCCGGATATGATTGAAATTGGCAGCTTCATTGGACTGGCAGCAATGACTCAGTCTGAAATTACCATCAAAAACTGCCGGATCGACATGCTTGGAATTATTCCCGAGGTATTCAAACGCCTCGGTGTGAAGATGGAATTCAGAGGTGATGATATTTATATTCCCTCGCAGGAACATCACGAGATAGAAACATTTATTGATGGATCCATCTTAACGGTGTCAGACGCACCATGGCCGGGTTTTACGCCTGACCTGATCAGCATAATCCTGGTCCTCGCCACGCAGGCGAAGGGTACAGTACTCATCCACCAGAAGATGTTTGAAAGTCGCCTCTTTTTTGTTGATAAATTGATCGATATGGGTGCGCAGATCATTCTTTGCGATCCGCATAGAGCGACAGTTATTGGTCTTGATAGGAAACAACAACTCAAGGGCATCAAGATGTCTTCCCCGGATATTCGGGCTGGAGTATCATTGTTGATTGCTGCGTTATCAGCCAGTGGTACAAGTGAGATATCAAATATTGATCAGATCGACCGGGGTTATCAGAACATTGATACAAGGTTAAAGGCGTTGGGAGCGGATATTGAGAGGGTGAATTGATCCGTCAGATTGAGGCGGTGTTCTTGCGTTTACAATTCTATCTTCAGTCCCACCGGGCAATGATCCGATCCTAAATATTGATCGTACACCATTGCATCCTTCACTTTGTCGGCCAAATTTTCGGAAACAAGAAAATAATCTATCCTCCATCCAGCATTCTTCGCGCGCGCATTAGTGACATAGTTCCAATACGTGTACTTCACCGTTTCAGGATAGAACCTTCTGAATGTATCGACAAAGCCACTCTCCAGTAAGCGTGTGAATCCATCGATCTCCGTTTGCGTGTATCCCGCCGACTTATTGTAATTCTCTTTTGGCCTTGCGATATCAATGGGTTGGTGGGCGACATTAAGATCCCCGCATAAGATCACCGGCTTTCTGCGCCGCAGCCACAAAAGGTAGTCCATAAATTCCTTATCCCAGCGCGATCTATAGTCCAGCCGTTGTAATTCTTCCCCTGAGTTTGGCGTGTACACCGTCGTTAAAAAATACGTCAGGTACTCGGCGGTGATCACCCGACCTTCCTGGTCGTGTTCTTCTAAGCCCAGGTCATATGACACAGAGAGCGGTTCCTCCTTGCTGAGAATAGCAGTGCCCGAATATCCCTTTCTTGCCTTGGACGAGTTCACATAGGTCTTATATTCCGGAAATAGCTCCAACGTTGACTTTACTTCATCTGCTGCACCTTTTGTTTCCTGGAGGCAGAGCACATCGGGATTCATTTCACGAATGTCCTTGATGAAATCTTTTTTTGCTATGGCGCGAATGCCGTTGACGTTCCAGTTGACAAAATGCACGAGGAGTTATGGGTTATGAGTTATGAGTTATGAGTTATGAGTTGGGGGCATGAAGGTGGGGGTGTGGGTGTGATGGCTAAGGCCAGAATGGCTGTGTTAAAATAGGCATGGGGATAACAAATAGAAAGTAATCGATAGACTTAAAATAAACGTCAAGAGCACATCCACACACGCTCACCAAACACACCCATTCCCACACACCAACTCATAACCCATAACTCCTAACTCATAACTAATTAGTGCTCACAATCACCGTAAAACAAAAAAGTCCCGCACTAGCAGGACTTAAGGAAATGTTTCTTAAAAAGTACGGCTTACGCCTTCTTTGCTTTCGCTTTGAATTCTTCCTTGATCTTCTCGATATCCACGTTCTTGATAACGGGTTGGAAGTTCTGGCCCTTCAGCGATTGCCTTCTTCTGGCTGATTTCGCCTTGTCCTTACGGTTCTTTCTCTTAAGTCTTGTTACTGACATGATTCAATGCTTTAAAAGGAGCGCAAAAATAACCGGTATTTTTGGGATTACAAACGGATTTTTTAAAGATTTTTGGATCTGGACATGCTTGTTGTCCGATATTCTAAATTGGTTAGCGCTATCAAAATTGCGGTTGGAACTTTATACTTTGCAGCCGACAATGGAAAAACCCACTTTACCAGCAGGAACACGCGATTTCGGGCCGGCTACCATGGCAAAACGCCAGTTTATCCTCGACCAGATCCGTAAGGTGTTTCAAATCTATGGCTTTCAGCCCCTGGAAACTCCGGCAATGGAGAACCTGTCAACGCTAACAGGAAAGTACGGCGACGAAGGCGATCAACTCCTGTTTAAGATCCTGAACAGCGGAGATTTCCTGAAGGATATCGACGCTCAAAAACTGTCAGCGCGTGATTCCAAAAAGGTGTCGTTCGACATTTCCGAAAAAGGACTACGTTACGATCTTACTGTTCCGTTCGCGCGCTACGTGGTTATGAACAGGAATGAAGTAAGCTTTCCCTTTAAACGATATCAAATACAACCCGTATGGAGAGCGGACCGGCCACAAAAAGGAAGGTATAGAGAATTTTATCAGTGCGATGCCGATGTAGTGGGCACCGATTCACTACTCTGTGAAGCAGAGATCATTCTGATGATCAAAGAGGTATTCAGGAATCTTGGGATCAACGATTACACCATCAAAATTAATCATCGATGTATTCTCGGCGGCGTGGCAGAAACCGCAGGAGCAAAAGCAAATGAGAGTGCTCTGTTTGTTGCTATTGACAAACTGGACAAGGTCGGTGAAGAAAAAGTAAAAGATGAGCTCAGATCAAAAGGGTTTTCGGACGAAAGCCTCACCTCATTGTTTGAAGTTTTGAATGTCAAAGGTTCTACAATGAACAAGCTGGCTCTCCTGACGTCACGTTTCGATACAAGTGAGACCGGAATGAAAGGATTGCGCGATCTAAAGGAAGTAATAAACTACCTGAACTATTACGGTGAAACGGATGATCATGTAGAATTTGATGTCGCGCTGGCGAGAGGACTTAGTTATTATACGGGTTGCATCTTTGAAGTAAAAATCAACAACGTCGCGATCGGAAGTGTCAGCGGCGGCGGGCGGTATGACAACCTCACGAAAGCATTCGGCGACAAAACGAATTTGTCCGGTGTCGGCTTTTCATTTGGTGTTGACCGGCTCTTTGACGCAATGGAGGAATTGGCACTATTCCCTCAGGAAGCACAGATTTCGTCGCGTGTGCTGATTTGTCACTTTGATGAAGCAAGTTTAATTCACGGACTCGGCGTGCTGGCGAACCTTAGATCAGCCGGAATTCCATCCGAAATATATCCCGATCACGCAAAGATCAAAAAGCAGCTGGATTTCGGTAACAAGAAAAGGGTGTCGTTTGTGATTGTCATCGGATCGGATGAGGTTGCCAGCGGCGTGTTGACCCTCAAAGACATGGCAACCGGTGAGCAGAAGAAGTTAACGGTCGATCAAATCATTGCCGACCTTCGGAAAGCATGACCCTTCGTATCTTTACCAGTATATATCAGCGGCATAACATGTAACACGAAGTATCCAGCGCTAAATCCTTTGCGAAACTTCGCTACAATTGCGTCTTTGCAGTCAGATATTCCAGAAACGTTTTACCAGAAAGCCTCAAGATGGCCGTACACGAAATCTCAGATAAGCCGCTCACACTTGAAGATCTTTCAGCTATTTCCTTTCATGACGTTAAATTAAAACTCTCGGACTCCGCCAAAAGAAGCATCATTCATTGTCGCGAGTTCCTCGATCGGCAACTCGAGGATTCCGACGAGGCTATCTATGGCATCAACACGGGTTTTGGTTCACTATATAACAAAAACATCTCCAGTGATCAGCTGGAAAAACTGCAGGAAAATCTTGTCAAGTCACACGCCTGCGGCACCGGCCCCGAAGTACCGGAAGAAATAGTCCGGATTATGCTTTTTCTGAAGGCGCAGTCTCTTTCTTATGGATATTCAGGTGTACAATTAATAACGGTCGAGCGTCTCATTGAAATGTTCAATAAAAACGTTCTGCCTCTGGTTTATGAAATGGGCTCTCTGGGAGCGTCAGGAGACCTTGCTCCATTAGCTCACCTCACCTTGCCGTTGATCGGCCTTGGCGAAGTTCATCACGATAAGAATATACTATCAGGTGAACAGCTCAGCGTAAAATTTAACTGGCCCTCCATACACCTTCAGGCAAAAGAGGGCCTTGCCTTATTGAACGGAACTCAGTTCATGAGTGCCTATGCAGTGTGGTGCACCCTTCACGCCCATCGTTTATTAGAGCTGTCGAACATCATTAGTGCTTTGTCTTTGGATACATTTGACGGCAGGATTGAGCCTTTTCTGCCTGGGGTGCATAGTATCCGTCCGCATCCAGGTCAGGAGAAAACGGCTAGTCATATCCGCAACATCCTCGAGGGAAGTGAACTCATACACCAATTCAAAAAACACGTTCAGGACCCGTATTCATTCCGTTGTGTTCCACAAGTTCATGGAGCAAGCTCGGACACCATCGATCATGTAACAAGAGTAATCCTGATCGAAGTCAACAGTGTAACGGATAACCCCAATGTGTTTCCTGACGAGGGCAAGATCATTTCTGCAGGCAACTTTCACGGACAGCCGCTCGCTTTGGCCCTTGACTTTCTTGCTATTGCGCTATCGGAACTGGGCAGCATCTCGGAAAGAAGAACTTATCAGCTTATTTCGGGGGTACGTGACCTGCCCAATTACCTTGTGGCCAATCCCGGTATTAACTCGGGATTGATGATACCGCAATACACAGCCGCGTCACTCGTGAGTCAGAATAAACAGCTTTGTTCTCCTGCTTCCGTAGATTCTATTGTTTCTTCCAACGGGCAGGAAGATCATGTAAGTATGGGTGCCAATGCGGCTACAAAGTTGCATAGAATAGTTAATAATTTGTATTCAATATTGGCTATTGAGGTGATGACTGCGGCGCAGGCATTGACATTCAGAAGGCCGTTAAAAACTTCCCCGTCCCTTGAGTCATTTGTAGATACTTTCCGCAGGCATGTGCCGTTTATAGAAGACGATCGCGTATTACATGACGATATCAAAAAAGCAGAAGAATTTCTGAAAAAATGGAGCCAGTAGTATGAACCTTAGGATAACCGTCATTCTGCTTTTGCTTTCACTCTGCACAGCGCTCACGTATGCTCAGCCTTACGTCAGCAACCTCGGACACTTTGAAGTGGATCAAGTCAAGGGATGCGTTCCACTGACTGTGAATGTTACAATGCTTCCGCCCTTGGTTTGCAACGGTGCAACTCCGTGCGATATGGACTTCGAAAACAACGGAGG
>DASVBA010000625.1:0-5046 GCA_036376095.1 Chryseolinea sp. | reverse complement strand
AAGGCTGAATGACTAATCTTTGTACAATACCGCTTTCACGGCTTTTACAGTCTTCTCTACGTTAGGCAAAATCGCCTCTATTAAGGTCGGTGCATAAGGCAGTGGGACGTCGAAACTATTGACACGGTGGACAGGAGCGTCCAGGTAATCGAAGGCATGCTTTTGAACGTGATAGGTGATCTCAGTCGCGATTGACGACAAAGGCCATGCTTCTTCCACGATCACCAGGCGATTTGTTTTCTTAACTGATTCGATCACACTGGCATAATCAATGGGTCTTACTGTTCTAAGGTCAATCACTTCCGCTGAAATACCTTCTTTCTCCAGTTCAGTAGCAGCGGCCAGGGCAACCTTCATGATCTTTCCAAAGGAAACAATGGTAACATCGTTACCAGCTTTCTTAATATCGGCAACACCAAGGGGGATCAGGTATTCTTCTTCAGGCACTTCCATCTTGTCACCGTACATCACTTCAGACTCCATGAAGATCACAGGGTCATTATCACGGATGCTGGACTTAAGGAGACCTTTTGCGTCATAAGGATTTGAAGGGACGACGACTTTCAATCCAGGAGTATTTGCAAACCAATTCTCGAAGTTCTGAGAGTGTTGAGCACCGAGTTGTCCTGCGTTGCCGGTAGGACCGCGGAACACAACTGGCGCGCTGTACTGCCCTCCGGACATCGAATAAATCTTTGCTGCACCATTTATTATCTGGTCAATAGCGACGAGCGAAAAGTTGAACGTCATGAATTCAACGATGGGACGCAGCCCGTTCATAGCGGCACCAACGCCGATGCCTGCGAATCCCAGTTCAGATATAGGAGTATCGAGCACCCGGTCTGGTCCAAATTCCGCAAGCATTCCCTGGCTGACTTTATAGGCACCGTTGTATTCGGCAACCTCTTCGCCCATAAGAAGCACGCTGGGGTCTCTTCTCATTTCTTCACTCAGGGCCTCACGCAGGGCCTCTCTAAACTGGATTTCTCTCATAATCTTCTTTCAGAAAGGACGTAAAAATAGGGTCAGGATTAACAGGATAAAAGGATTAGAGGGATTTTATTGACGCCATGGCCTTGGCGCAGGCGGAGTACCAACAAAAAGCCCCGCCAGAGTTAGTCTGCGCGGGGCTATCTGTTTAACCAATGAGTATTATTTCAATGCGTTTCTGAAGGCTTCAGTGGCCGCAAATTTTGTGAATTCCAGATCACTTAATGCAGCCTCCTTTAATGAAGGATCAGCTTTAACAGCGTTGGTCAGGTTGCTAACTACACCGTCAGCATTTCCTAATCTTGCTGAAGCAACGGCTGCACCATAGTGTGCAATAGCCAGGTTGCTATTCTTCGCAGTTGCTTCCCTGAAGGAGGTTAATGCGTTTTGGTAATCCTTGTTAAGTACTTGTGCTAAACCTTTGTTGAAAAGGTTATCCGCGTTGTCAATGGCTGAAGACTCGGAAGAAACCGCAGCGCTATATTGTGCCTTTACAATTTCAGCAGCACCTTTCACACCATTTACACCTGCAGCGTTGTCGCCAGTGAGACCTGAGCTCAATGCTTTTGTCGCATGGCTGTGGGCAGCATAAGCGTTTCCTTTCAGCATGTGAACGGAAGCAAGGTTAGCGTGAACTTCGGGGGCATCATTGATACGTTGTGCGATCTCAAGTTGAGCAAGGGCCTTATCAGCAAGTGCCGCTGCGTTGCTTGCGTTCTCACCAGCCTGTGCGATATACACCGCGCCGAGGTTGTTATGAGCAGTCCAGTTCGTTCCCTTCTTAGTGGCAGCTTCGTAGATGCCAGCTTTTTCTTCAAGCGAAGGCGTAAGGGTAGCAGCATACATCATTTCGTCGAAAGAAAGAGTATCTGCAGGAAGTGAACCTTGAACGACTTGTTTGGAGAGAACAGACATTTCAGCATCGGTCTTCTTGTCTTTCACAACAAGGATCTCGGTCTTAGCCGTTCTCAACCCAGGGTATACATCCCTGAATACTTTGCGGTAGGTCTTCAGTCTCTTCATTTCTTTTTCCTGAGACTCGAAAGTTCCACCACCGTTGATGATGTTAAGGTATTCGGCTTTTTCTTCAGAAGTGATTCCTTCATAGGTAGAAAGTGCATCTTTGAAGCCGGTCCAATCCTGGATCACTGGCTTAAGTATGAAGTTGATAGAGTCAGCCTTTCCTTTGTAATCGTATTTTTTCATTTCAGCGCGATAGAATTTCTCTATGGCAGCAGCGCGATCCGGAGACAGTTTAGAGTTGATACGCTCGGCACCTTCAGGTGAGTGGGTACCAGTGATAGTTACTGTACGGGTGGCGTTCTTAGATGCGATGAAAGCGTCAAGTTGTTTTCCTTTTGCACTCCTGATTTCACTGGTTCTCAGCACTGATCTGCCTTGTTCGAAGATGAAGTCAGGGATGATCACAGGAACAAGCTCTTCCTGATTGTTATACGAATGAGCCGCATAAGCAGCGTATGAAACTGGCTTAACCAATTTTGAAGTGGTGATCAATCCTGTCGCTACAGGCATACGCGCAGATGCCTTGGTCTTTTCGCCTTTTGATGCGACGCCTTCAACCTCCAGCGTTCCAACTTTCATGGCAGGCTGGTAAGGGAAAGAAAAGCTCTTCGTAACCTTAGGCTGCTCAACTTTGCTGTTGGGGTAGTCTTCAGCCTTGAATGGAATAGGATCGAGGGCAACTTCACTAGCGCCCGATTTATAGAAAGTGTTTACTGTGTAGACAGTACCTTTCTTTAACATTTTTACAGGAAGATTTGCTGCCATATCGAAGGCAACGGTATCCTTGTGAACTTCCAGCGGGTTTGGAGTGACCGTTAACTGTTGTTCTTTAGACATTTTCACCATCTTGGGCAGTGTACAGCCCGCGAGGGTCAATGCGCCGAAGATCAGAAATGAGTAAACTACTTTTCTCATTGGTTTTTAGTTTATGGTTTTATTTAAACAGGTTGCAAAACTATACTTATGTGAATTTTTTTGCAATTATACTCAAAAAAATATGAAGGACACCGACATTTCACGAGGGCCGGCGCGTTATATTTGTAAGCCTGTTTTTTGTTCGACAAATCAACCTTTTGGCAAGTCGAAAGTGTAAAAAAGCTGTTTGTATGGAGCGTTTGACTGATAGAATCCAGCATTTTTTTGAGACGTATGCGTTCGGTGTATGTACTCGGCTAGGCGAGATATTAGGTGTTGCAACATCGAGTATCCGTTTGTTCTTTATTTATGCCTCGTTTATCACCTTTGGCTCGCCCGTCATTATCTACCTTTCCCTGGCATTCATCATGAATATTCGGAAGCATCTCCGCAGGCGTAGTCAGGTGTGGGATTATTGACGGAACGTCTTTCTCCGGAGGATATAAAAATTGAAAACAACAGATCCTTTCATTATACCCGTCTGCGAATAGCCCGGGTTAGCTCTCCTGATTTTCTTTCGTTTCTGTTTGTCCCCTTCAATGTTTGCAAAGAAGTCGCGATGAGCATTTAGAATGGCTACTGCGTTGCGGGCATCACCACCGAGGACAAAATGCAGGGCAGCCACCCAGTCCAAGATGATCCTTAATGGAAATTTGTAGATCAGCTCGGCTGTGCCCAGGTGTTTATAGATGAGTGACAACCCGTTTCTGAAGTTCAGGTACGTCTTACGGGGAACACCGTATCCCAGCGTGCCGGCTCCTACATGGAACACGCTGCTCTTCCCACAATACATCACCTTAAGATTTTGCCGATGGAGTTTCCAGCAAAGGTCGATCTCTTCCATATGGGCGAAAAAATCTTCATCAAATCCGTTCAACGCCTTAAAGACGCTGGAGCGAATAACCATACAGGCGCCGGTCGCCCAAAAAACTTCCCGTTCATCATTGTACTGTCCGTGGTCTTCTTCGATGTGATCAAAAATACGCCCCCGGCAGAATGGATAGCCAAGGGAGTCAATATACCCACCAGCCGCACCGGCGTGCTCGAATTTATTCCTGTTGGTGTATGAAAGGATCTTTGGCTGGACGGAGGCGACATCAGGATCGTTGTCCATCAATCCGATAATGGGATCAAGCCATCCCGGTGTTACTTCGATGTCTGAATTCAAAAGTACGCAGTAGTCGGCGTCGACTTGCTCCATCGCGCGATTATATCCGCCGCAAAACCCGTAATTTTTGTCGAGAAGAATTAGCCTTACGCCCGGGTAATTTTGCCTGACGATAGCGACAGATTTATCCGTCGATGCATTGTCCGCAACAATGATCTCGGCTTGTGATGAATGCTGAATAACGGACGGCAAAAACAACGGCAATAACTTTTCGCCATTATAATTCAGAATTACAACTGCCGTGCGGCTCATCCCATCATACCACTTAAGTCCAGGCCTGGAATGTTTGGAAGGAGCCCTTCAGTGCTCTTCCGAAGTTCCTCCTTTGCCAGTACTTCAGCCTCCTCGTTAGCCTTGTTTACCGCTGCAACTATAAGATCCTGTAGAATTATTTTGTCATCACCCTTCAATAGAGAAGGGTCAATATCGATGGCTACTAATTGCTTCTTCCCGTTGACTGTGGCTTTTACCAGCCCGGCTCCCGACTCGCCGTTGGCCACAATTCTTACAAGGTTATCCTGCGCTTCTTTGATACGGGCCTGGACTTCCTTCATCTTGCCCATCATCTTCATCATGTCAAACATATATTGATCGTTTACGATTTGAGTATAGTCCTTAGTTCATTGTAAGGACAAGGAGACAGTTGATGATTCAAAGGTAAGAAATAAGATGGCTTATTTACTTTTGCGAAGGAGCACCACGGTGCCGGATCGTTCGGATGTCCTGCCCGCCAGATCGGTAAGGAATGCCCGGAATACGTACGTGCCCTCCGGCATTGACGAACCTTTGTACGTACCATCCCATCCTTTGTCGAGGTCGTCCGTGATAAACAACAGTTCACCCCATCGATTGAATATCTTGAACTCCACAGCTGCAGTAAATTGACTGAACACCTTGAAGACATCGTTCTTGTTGTCTCCATTCGGTGTGAAAGCTGTCGGATAGGAGAG
>DASVBA010000622.1:0-6400 GCA_036376095.1 Chryseolinea sp. | reverse complement strand
GCGATCGCACAATCGGGATATCGAATGCCGACGAGGTTTCCATGTGCACATCTTCGTTCTTCAGTGCTTCTTCCATAATGAAAGAAAAGTGCGACGACTTCGTGCAATAACAGTAGGTGTACTTGCCATTGTACTTGAATCGTTCCATGGCGCTCTTAAAAGTGGCCTGGACAAATCTGATATTTTCGCTGATCCTGGGGAGGTAGGTTAGTTTTAGAGGCGTTCCGTACTCTTTTATGATATCCATCAGCGGAACGTCGTTGAACAGTAGCTCGTGGTCGCGGACCTTAAATTCTTTTTGGGGAAACTCGAAAGTTTGCTCAATAAGCTCGCGGTAACTCTTCATTTAGCCCTTTAGTGTTAATCGTTGTTGGTTAACCGTGAAAATCCAATATGTAAATATTTCCATTTCTTTCAGTTTTCCGATCAACAGTCATCTTTAACGATTAACCTCCAAGCATGAAAGAGGTGCAATATTCTGATAAATTTGCCATCTTTGCAATACATTCAGAACACGTGGCAGATCGTTTTTCCCCTATATTTCCCCGCCTCCCGATACTTTTCAGGATCGGGTTGAGAGCCCTGCCTGACCTCTAAGGCGACAGACAATTCTTTGTCTGTGCTGTTGCGATTGCCACCATTTTTATAAACATTAATTTTTTGTCAAGTGAAAGAGCTGAAGATCATCGAAGTGAAGTCAGAGATCGGCGCCGGAACCCGAGGTGCAAGCCTTGGCGTGGAAGCCATTAAAATTGCCAGCCTGGATTTGAATTCTGACTTCTTCAAACAATTTGATTCCGTGGAAGTTGAAAATGTCAACGAACTATTGTTCGACGGCGCCAAACACTCCTATGCGAAATTTATAGATGGCGTCATGATCATGGAGGAGCGGGTCTGTCTTGAGGTATATGAAACGATCTGGGAAGAGTATTTTCCCCTGATAATTGCGGGGGATCACAGTACTGCCTACGGAACTATTGCTGGAATAAAGAAAGCGGACCCTAAAATAAGACTTGGTGTGATTTGGATCGACGCCCATGCCGATATCCATACGCCGTTCACTACGCCTTCCGGTAATATGCACGGTATGGCTCTTGCCATGGCCTGCGGCATTGATAATCTGGAGTGTAAGGTAAATGATCCCCGCGGTGAAACGCTCGAGTATTGGGAACAGATCAAAAATGTCGGCCTTCCCGGAGCGAAAATATATCCTGAAGACATCGTTTATATCGCCGTCCGCGACCTGGAAAAGCCGGAGAACTATCTTGTAAATAAATACAACGTAAACTTTATAGAAACGGAAGATGTGAAAAAGGCCGGTGCTGCTAAGATTGCCGAGAAAGCGCTGCAGATGCTAGACCACTGTGACCTTATCTATGTCTCTTTTGACGTAGATTCGTTGGATTCGCGTATTTCAACCGGAACAGGAACCCCGGTGCCGAATGGCCTTACCGTTGAGGAAGCGAAGATCCTGAACGCTGAACTGGCTAAAAACCCGAAGGTCTGCGCCTGGGAAATTGTAGAAGTGAACCCTACGCTCGATACAGAAAATAGAATGGCGGAAAGCGCTTTTGAAATTCTTGAGGCCACGGCAAAATCCATTGTGAACAGGCCGGTGCTTGCAGAGTAGTAGTCGTTATTTGGTTTTTTCCGCTAGCGCCGTTTTCTCCAACACGGCGATAAAATCCTGGAATGAAGTCACAAAATTCCCGCGAATGAACGGGTCTGCAAAAAGCCTCGGGATACCGACAGGTTTTGACAATACCTTATACGTTACTTTGACTTTCGTTGGGCTTATCTGCTCCATCGTCCAGCTTCCGCTCAAATGAATCCGATTCACTCCTTCTCGTTCGGGCGCAAGTGCTTTGTTAACCCTCGATTCGAAAGATATCGTCAGCACCTTTCCACCGTGATAGGGTGCAACTTTATATTCCATGAAATGATCCTGATCGCTCATGGGCCAGGGTATGTCGTGGTATGAATATTCGTGCCATGTAGACGTATCGCGGGAAGGATATACTTTGAACTCGGCAATGCTGCTTTGCCACAGCTGTGCCCTCTTGTCGTCCCTCACCAGTCGTAGGCCTTCGTTTACCGTGTTATTAAAATAGAACACTCCTTTCACCTCGCGGGATTTTACGGGAGGGTTAGACGAGGGATAGGTCATCCATCTTTCGTAGAGACAAACTGATCCTTCTTTTTTGACAAGGGTGAATTCATCTTTTTCCTGAGCCCATGCGGAAAACGCGGGACAAAGAATTCCAATTGAAAACAGCGTAAAAAAGTGAATATGGGTCATCCGTTGCCTGACTTTTAAAAGACTAAAGATCAACATTCAAAGTTGCTTATACCATTTTGTAACAAGATCGTTCGTGAATAAAAATAGTCCTTAATCTTCATCCTTTTTCCTTAATTTCGCCCGGAAAATGAGTTTTAACGCCAATCAGTAGATATCATGAGTCAAAACAAACCTATCTCGTCATTCATAGAACGAAATTTCTTGCATTTTAATGCGGCCGCCCTCGTAGATGCAGCTCATGCCTATAAAAAACACATTACTGCCGGCAAGAAGATGATGGTAACCCTGGCAGGAGCGATGAGTACTGGAGAGCTCGGTATCAGCTTTGCGGAAATGATCCGTCAAAACAAAGTACATATAATCTCATGTACAGGCGCCAATCTCGAAGAAGATATTATGAACCTGGTTGCTCATTCACATTATCGAAGGATCCCTAACTATCGCGACCTTACTCCTGAACAAGAGTGGGATCTCCTTCAGAATCACCTTAACCGTGTAACGGATACGTGTATACCCGAGGAAGAAGCGTTCCGAAAACTTCAAAAGCATTTATACAAGGTATGGAAAGATGCAGAAGACAAAGGTGAAAGATTATTTCCTCATGAATTTATGTTTCGCATGCTGAACAGCGGCGACCTCAAAGAATATTACGAGATCGATCCAAAGAATTCTTGGATGATCGCTGCCGCGGAACGCAATCTTCCAATGGTCGTTCCTGGCTGGGAAGACTCCACAATGGGTAACATATTTGCTTCTTATGTGTATTCGGGCGAGCTCAAGGCATCGACAATGAAAAGTGGTATTGAATACATGGCGTGGCTTGCTGACTGGTACATTAACAACGCAGGCAAAGATGGAATTGGGTTCTTCCAGATTGGCGGAGGTATTGCCGGGGACTTCCCGATTTGTGTCGTACCAATGCTTCACCAGGATCTGGAAATGGAAAACGTTCCCTACTGGAGTTATTTTTGCCAGATAAGTGATTCGACAACAAGTTACGGTTCATATTCCGGTGCCGTACCGAACGAGAAAATTACCTGGGGAAAACTAAGTATCGAGACTCCCAAATTTATTATAGAAAGTGATGCGACAATCGTAGCGCCGCTAATGTTTGCCTATATATTGGAGTGGTGATTCTGGGCAGCATTATAAATTCGATGCCGCTACAAAACGACAATGCTTGATTGTACGGTCGCGTTGATACAATAAATTCCCTGCAACAATTATTTACGCGTTGATAGCTTATTCATGAGTCTCGATCACACTTTACGTTTGGAAATCCAGAAAGCGGTTTCTTCTTTATTTAGCCAATCAGTCGATAATTTACAGTTGCAACCTACGAACCAGGAGTTTGAAGGGTCGCATACGCTTGTTTGTTTCCCGTTGACAAAAATTTCCAGGAAAGGTCCTGAGGAAACCGCAAGGATGGTAGGTGAATACCTTGTTCAAAATACCACGCTCGTTGAGCGATTCAACGTTGTGAAAGGGTTCCTGAATCTGGTGCTTAAGGACAAGATTTGGCTCCAGACATTTGAGGAGATTTGGATGAATTCAACTTATGGTCAGTTGCCTTCGAACGGACAGGAGGTCATGGTTGAATATTCATCACCAAATACCAATAAGCCGTTACACCTGGGGCACTTACGAAATAACTTTTTAGGTTTCAGCGTAGCAGAGATTTACAAAGCAAACGGCTACAAAGTCCACAAGGTCCAGATCATCAACGATAGGGGTATACACATTTGTAAATCCATGGCTGCCTGGAAACTCTTCGGCAACGGAGAGACACCAAAATCCAGCGGAATTAAAGGCGACCATTTGGTTGGAAAATACTACGTTATTTTTGACCGGAAGTACAAGGAGCAGATGGCGGAGCTCGTAGCAAAGGGAGCATCCGAAGAAGAGGCAGGCAAACAGGCTCCTATAATGCTGCTGGCTGTCGACATGCTGCGCAAGTGGGAGCAGAAGGATGCAGAGACCGTGGAGCTCTGGAGGATGATGAACTCATGGGTATACGAAGGTTTTAATGCGACCTATGCCCGGATGGGGGTGGATTTTGAAAAACTTTATTACGAATCGGAGACCTACCTCCTTGGTAAGGAAGAAGTGCTGAAGGGTGTAGACAATGGTGTGTTCTTTAAAAAAGACGACGGCTCAATCTGGGTGGATCTTACGGCAGATGGATTAGATCAGAAGGTGCTGTTGCGCTCGGATGGAACGTCTGTTTATATGACGCAGGATATCGGTACGGCTATACTTCGGTTTAGGGATTTTCCAAAGATCGCCGGACAGGTTTATACTGTAGGCAACGAACAGGAATATCATTTTAAGGTGTTGTTCCTCATCCTTGGCAAGCTGGGCTTTGAATGGGCGAAGAGTTGTTTCCACTTGTCTTACGGGATGGTGGATCTTCCTACGGGCAAAATGAAATCGAGAGAAGGTACCGTGGTCGATGCGGATGATCTGATGCAGGAAATGGTGGACGAAGCAGAGCGGCAAACGACAACATTAGGAAAGATAGAGGGCTGGGGTGAGGAAGAAACCAAACGCCTCTTTGAAATGATCGGCCTTGGTGCTTTGAAATTTTTCCTTTTGAAAGTTGATCCTAAGAAACGGATGTTGTTCGATCCCAACGAGTCAATTCAGTTGCAGGGATTTACCGGGCCTTTCATTCAATATACTCATGCGCGGATCCGTGCAATAATCAGAAAGGCCGAAAGCCAGGCCGTATTGCCTACGGTTGCCGATGTTAAGTCGGTGACCTCGTTGGAGCCATCGGAACGCGATGTGTTGAGCATCTTGAGCCTTTATGAAAATAAACTGAGAGAGGCTGCGAAAGAACATTCTCCTGCCGTCATCGCTAATTATGTGTTCGAGCTTGCGAAGGAGTACAATAAGTTCTATCAGAATATCCCCATTTTTAGCGAAACGGACCAGGCAAAGCTGAAATTCAGGATCGCATTTTCGGGCGCTGTCGCTGATACCATTCGAAAAGCAATGGGATTGCTCGGTATCGCGGTCCCGGATAAAATGTGATTGAATTGAACATTTGGTAGGGGCAAATGGTTTTTGTTGATGAAAGTCCATAGTCGACGGTCCATATTCCATGGTTTGATGGTACATAGTTTTTGTTTATACCAACGACCACGGAAACCATCAACTTTTGACTGCTAGTCCATCGACTATGGACCAACTAACCATTGATCAATTAACCATCAACCATCGACTAAATTAACTAACACCACAATATGAAATCTCTTCTTATCCTTTCTTTCCTCTTACTTACCACGCCTATGGTTTCGATTTATGATTTTAAAATGACGGCTATGGATGGCACTGAGATAAACTTTTCGCAATACAAAGGAAAGAATCTGCTCATCGTCAACGTTGCATCAAAGTGTGGCTTCACACCGCAATATGCTGATCTTCAGAAATTGCACGAGCAGTTTGGAGAAAAAATAACAATCCTTGGTTTTCCTGCTAATAATTTTGGCGGACAGGAGCCCGGCTCAAACCTTGAGATTGCACAATTCTGTGAGAAGAACTACGGCGTAACTTTCCAGATGTTTGAAAAGATATCCGTGAAAGGTGATGATCAGCATCCCCTTTATAAGACGTTGAAGGAACAAACAGGGCAGGAGCCTGGCTGGAACTTTTGCAAGTACCTTGTGAAGGCTGACGGGACAGTGAAGTTTTTTCCTTCAAATGTCAGTCCCCTGGATAAACAGATCGTGAATGAGATTAATTAGTATTTTTTTAATTTTTGCTGTCACCGCGATGGGATTAGCTTCTTTTATTTCCAGCAAATTCACGCACGGCCGGAAGGCTTTGGTGCAACAGTCCATTTATGATTTTAAGATTCCCGCCTTAAACGGCGATACCATTGATTTTTCGCAGTACCGAGGAAAAATTTTGTTGATCGTCAACACAGCATCCAAGTGCGGCTATACGCCTCAATATGCAGATCTTGAGAAGCTGCACGACAACTATGCAGGAAAGGTCGCCGTCCTTGGTTTCCCGGCTAATAACTTTTTATGGCAGGAGCCGGGCAGTAACGAAGAGATAGCAGCATTTTGTGAAAAGAATTATGGGGTAAGCTTT
>DASVBA010000606.1:0-4533 GCA_036376095.1 Chryseolinea sp. | reverse complement strand
GAATGCAGTCATTGCAATTACTAGTGAAACGAAGGATATGGGAGCATCCATGCAGCTGGTGTGGGATCACATTCTTCCCGCAATGGAAGAGGTTAAATCAAAAGGGGAAAATAAGGAAGCGACCCAGAAACTAGCAACGCGTATGGCCCGACTCTCATTGCCAATCAATGCCGGAGTGATTGCTGCGATCAGCGGCAAACGGTCCTATACCTTCGATGCCAATAAATTAAACGCTCAAAAAATATCTTTCTCGTTGGGTAAAGACGATTGCGACATTACGATCACTGAAAATGGAAATGCAACCCGCATTAAGAGCGGCTATCGTCGTTGGGTTACGGCTGACAACAAGCGAGAGCCGAATACCTTGTTCGCGTTCCCCGGTCGTATGCAGGTCGGTACAAGGTTCAGCAGCAACTATTATTGGGCGGACCAAAACAAACTTGTCGTGACGTTGAAATATGTCGAAAACGCTCATACCGATATTTTTACGTTCGCTTTTACGGACGGCAAAATGGAAATGAGCTTTAACAACAGCATTTCGATCATGACGAACAAAGCCGATGAGCGTCCGACATTATCAGCTTCACAGGTAGCCTGACCTTAAGACAAAAATCTTCATCACACGCCGGACGAAATGAGTTAATAAATGGATACGATTGCAAGGATCAAGGCGCTGGCTGAAGGGGGAAGGGAGAAGTGCATTACATGGCGCAGGTATTTACACGCCCACCCGGAGCTTTCATTCCATGAAATTGAAACATCATTGTACATTAAAGCGGAGCTTCGTGCTTTAGGCCTGGACGACATTACCACTATTGGTGATACGGGAGTCTTGGTCACGCTCGAAGGAAAGGAAAAAGGTCGGACTATATTATTGAGGGCTGATATTGATGCGCTTCCGATCCAACAGCACTCATCGGCAAGTTATCGGTCTACGGTTCCCGGCGTGATGCATGCCTGCGGACACGATGCTCACACCTCCATGTTGCTGCTCGCAACACAAATTCTGAAGACACTCAGAAGTGAATGGAAGGGCACAATCAAGATCCTCTTTCAGCCTGCGGAAGAAGTTATTCCTGGCGGCGCGTTGAAAGTGATGGCCGATGGCATTCTTGAAAATCCGAAGGTCGAGCGTGCAATCGGTCAGCACGTGTATCCCGCACTGCCGACCGGCAAAGTCGGAATCAGACCAGGGAAATTCATGGCCAGCTCTGATAATTTTTTTATTACTATTCACGGCAAAGGCGGTCATGCAGCGATGCCCGAAACGCTTATAGATCCCGTTGTTATTGCTGGTCATGTGATTGTCGCGCTGCAACAGCTGGTGAGTCGCCACCGCAGCCCCAAAATGCCAAGTGTGTTGTCGATCGGAAGAGTGTCGGCGCAGGGCAGCAATAACGTAATTCCCGATGAGGTTATGCTCGACGGCACATTTCGTACGATGGATAATGACTGGCGGGAGCGGGCATTGACACTATTGACGAAACTGGTTACAGATCTATGCGAATCCATGGGCGCTTCGTGTACAGTGGATATAGCACGCGGATACCCGCACCTCCACAATGATGAAACGCTTGCGGCAGAAATAAAGAAGGCAATGGAAGAGTTTGTCGGAGGGGCCAACGTTGTTGACATGGATATATGGATGGCGGCAGAAGACTTTGCACACTATTCACATGTGGTTCCTTCTGTTTTTTATGTCCTCGGTGTTGGTAACGAACAGAAGAAAACAACATCCGGACTTCATACACCTACCTTTGACATCGACGAAGATGCTCTGCCTTTAGGTGCTGGTCTGATGGCCTGGCTTGCGCTTCGACAACTGGAACTTTAAGCGCCAGTCTCAACAGCAATAAGGCAGAAGGACGCTTGGACTCGTTGTGGTCTTTTCACACGAAATTTGATTGCACCTGATGAATATCATATTATCCTGCCAATTACCCTGTTACTTTAGAGTTGGATGGAAGCGTACAAATACAGTCTCATAGAATACAGATCTATGAGTAATAAGCTATTGATTCACTTACAGTTGAATCGGCGAATTGTGGAGGAGCGTACAGTAGCAGGGAAGGTGTTGGTCGACAGATTTGATTCCGGGCAATATCTCCCCTGATGAACATCCAATTTAGAACAGCCGGTCGTGCGTTCTAGAAGAGTTGTCTTATCTGGCTGGCAGAACATAAAAAGATCCATGGACAAGTCAGAATATTTGGAAGGAAGGGACTTTTCGATCGTGTTGGGTGGACCGTTCTTTCAACTGCTAAACCGGGCACATCTTGCCGGCAAAGCGCTGGAGTTAGTTAAAAAGCGCGTTATTGTTCTTGCCATTATTACGTGGCTGCCCCTCTTTTTACTTTCCATATTGAAAGGGCAGGCGTGGGGCGAAGGCACGAACTTGCCATTTGTTCAGGATATAGATGTTCACGTACGGTTCCTGTTAGCACTCCCGCTGTTTGTAATGGCCGAGCTATTAGTCCATCAGCGCCTGGTATTGGTGGTAAATGAATTCCAGAAACGTGAGCTGATTCCGGAAACACAGATGGCGAAGTTTCATAATGCAATTTCCTCGGCTCTGCGGTTGCGCAACTCTGTTGTAGCCGAGATAGTCATGGTAATTATTATTTATGTGATCGGATATCAGCTTGTCTGGAACCAAACAAGTGCCCTTGGAACCACGGCATGGTATTCCGATCCGGCCGTCGGAAATGGTCGCCTATCGTTAGCAGGTATTTGGTTTCGATACGTAAGTTTACCAATCTTTCAATTCCTATTCCTGCGCTGGTATTACAGGATATTTATCTGGGCGCGCTTCCTGTTTCACGTGTCTCGTATTCGATTAAGGTTGGTGCCCACGCATCCTGACCATGTCGGGGGACTGGGATTTCTTGCCAACTCAATCTATGCCATGATGCCCCTGGCTTTTGCACATGGGGTGATGTTGTTAGGAATGATCTCGAATCATATCTTTCATGAAGATGCTGAGCTTCTTGACTTCAAGGTCGAGATTATTTCAGCTGTTGTATTGGTAATGTGTTTGATGATTCTCCCTCTGTTCTTTTTTGCATCGCAGCTGGGTGATGCTAAACGAAAGGGCGGCCTTGAATATGGCCAGCTAGCCTCACGGTTCGTGCAGGAGTTTGAAGCAACCTGGATTAATGGGAAGGGGCCTGTTGTTAACACTCTTATCGGTAAGGATATACAGTCACTGGCAGACTTGGCCAACAGTTACAAAGTAGTGGAAAGTATGCAAATCGTTCCGCTTACCCGTAGTACCATTATCATGCTGGTGGTTGTGACGGTTATACCACTTTTTCCGCTGGTACTTACAATGATGCCGTTGAGTGAATTGCTAAAAATGCTGAGTGGGATATTGTTTTAACTTCGGTAGTATTAGGGATTGTTCACAAAGACCAGATGCGGGAGTATGAGATTCGTTGGAGGGTTGTCCGAAATAACTAGAATTTATATCTTATCCCAAGGCTAGCGTCCAGAGGCTTTAAGCCGCGAGAATCAACCTAATTAGTCCAAAACAAAAGTTACTTCACAACGCAAAGAAATATGAAAAAACTATTCGCATCTGTTATCATCATGATGATTGCGACGATATCGAGCCCGTTAATTGGTCAGGAGTTATATCAAATTCCTGCTGAAGTTGAAACACGATGGGCGAGTTTTGAAAACAACACCGCAGACAAGGGCAAAGGTGGTGCAGAGAATAAAAAGGCAAAAGGTCATTCCTTTGAATTTATGGCTCCAGGCGAAACGAAAGTATTGATGAATGTTACGGGAGCTGGTATTATTCAACGAATGTGGTTGACGATAAGCGACCGTTCTCCTGAATCGTTGCGATCCCTGAAGCTTGAGATGTACTGGGACGGAGCGGTTACTCCAGCAGTATCTGTACCGTTAGGCGATTTTTTCGGAGTTGGTCTGGGAAGAAAGACCGCATTTCAGAATGCGTTGTTCTCCGATCCTGAAGGCCGGTCATTTAATTGTTATATCCCGATGCCATTCCAAAAGGGTGCAAAGGTCGTTCTGGTAAATGAAGGCAAAGGTTCAACAATGTTATTCTATGACATCAACTTTCAACGTGTGAAGTCACATCCCGCCAATACGTTATACTTTCATGCCTATTGGAGCCGGAAGGCTAAATCGGAGCTGGCAAAGGACTTCGAAATATTGCCGCACGTGAGTGGGAAAGGCAGATATCTTGGAATGAACATGGGGATTATCACCGATCCGATCTATCAGAAGAGCTGGTGGGGTGAGGGAGAAGTCAAGATCTACCTCGACAAAGATGGCGAATTACCGACCTTGAACGGAACGGGTACCGAGGATTACATCGGGACGGGTTGGGGACAAGGAGTGTTTGCGCATAATTATCAGGGTTGCCTTGTTGCTGACACTGCGGCTCGTTCGTGGGCCTTCTATCGTTATCACATTCCCGATCCTGTATTCTTTCAAAAGGATTGTCGCGTGACTATTCAGGTCATGGGCGGAGATATGCTGCCCAAAGTGAGAGAATACAAATCC
>DASVBA010000596.1:0-3312 GCA_036376095.1 Chryseolinea sp. | reverse complement strand
TGCTGCAGCGTCGTTGTCACCGGATGGTAAGACGCTAGTCCTCTACTATGAGTATGGAGGTGGCGACATTTATGTATCAAAAGCGGAAGGCGAAGGTTGGACTAAACCTGTTGCATTGAATAAGAACATAAACACGCCCATGTCCTGGGAGACATCGGCTTTCCTAACGGATGACGGAAAGCAGTTGTACTTCAGCAGCAACCGGGAAGGCGGAATCGGCAACCTCGATATTTATGTAAGCGAAATGGATGCAACCGGTGATTGGGGCAAGGCTAATAACCTTGGTCCGGTGATCAATACGACAGGACGGGAAGACTCTCCAGCCCTGGACCCCGACGGAAACACGCTCTATTTTTCTTCTGACGGCCATCCGAGCATGGGTGGTACCGACATTTTTAAAAGCGAGCTCAAGGATGGCAAGTGGCAAAAGCCTGTCAATCTCGGTTACCCCATCAACTCGGTTGAAGACGATAGTTTCTTTGCTATGACATCGGATCGCAGACGGGCCTATTTTTCAACCCTGCGTGAAGAAGGTAATGCTGAGATCTATACCTTAACATTTATCGAGCCGCAGCAACTGGCGGATGTGATCCCTCCGGCTGTAGCCGCTGAACCCACTCCGCGCACCGGACAAGAGGTCCCCACTGACACGCAGGATCGTGATGTTGCAACTTCGAAAGAACCGGAACCGTCGTTTCCTGATACCGATGTCAGTCTTTCACGCAAATTCTTATTCTTCGATATTGGCAAAGATATCCTGAACAATGAATCTCTTGCGCAACTGGAACACCTGTATGGCCTTCTTTCCGAGGATGTGCAAATGAATATCCTCATTGAAGGGCACACAGATAATACGGGCAGTGATCTCCTCAATAATGCACTTGCTATCGCAAGAGCTAACGCGGTGGCAAAATTCCTTACCAAACGGGGCATTAATCCGAACCGTCTTGCCGTCAAAGGTTACGGTGCTTCCAGGCCGTTAGTCTCCAACGACGATGAACGCGAGGGACGGGAAATAAACAGGAGAATTGAAATAAGTATGCTCAGGTCGAGCACTCACGCCAGCACGAAGTAGCAACTTACTACCCTTCCCGTCGCAAAACCTGTAACGGCGGGGTGCTGATCACTTCACGCGAATTAAACCATCCGATCAGGACTGTCAGCAAAACAACTCCGAAGCCGATCACAAGCAATTCCAACCAGTCGAAAGCAAATGTGATCTCAAAAAAGAATTTCGTGAGAAGCCACCCGCCACCAAGCGACAGGATCATACCGGTCAGTGCAGAGAATAGTCCCAGCCATGCATACTCTATCAGAGTTATCTTTACGATCTGACGTGTACGTGCTCCAATTGTCCTGAGCAGTACATTTTCTTTTATTCGCAGAAATTTACTGTTGATCACCGCGCCGGCCAATACGATCAGGCCAGTAATCACACTAAAGAGTGCAAGGAAGCGTATCACTAACCCGAGTTTTTCAAAAAGTCCATTTACCGTGCTTAGGATCAACCGAAGATCAATTAGTGAAACGTTGGGGTATTGCAGCACAAGTTGTTGTTGAAAGGCATTCGCTTTTTTCTGCTCATCAATACGGGTAGTGGTAACAAAGATCTGCGGTGCATTTTCAAGAACTTTTGTCGGAAATACGAAGATGAAGTTGGGGGGATCTTTTGGCCAATCCACTTTTCGAATACCGGAAATATGAGCTTTCACGGGCACACCCTGAATATCAAACACGAGCGAATCGCCAATCGTTACATCAAGGGACTCTTCCATGCCTTCAGATATCGTCACCCAGACTGAATCTTTTGCTGCTTTCTTGTGGTGCATCTCTCCTTTCGTCAACTCCTCGGAATGATGGAGGCTATCCCTATAAGTAATCCTGTATTCTCTTCGAATCGCCCAATTGGGAATCTTGTCGGTGGTGTCTGTAGCCAGGATCTCGATTGGTTTGCCCTTCAATTCGCTTAGCCTGCACGTGATAATTGGAACAACCTGGTTTACAGTTAATTTGTTATCCTCCATTAATTTGATCACGCCGTCCTTTTGACCAGGCTGGATATCAAACAGGATAGTATTCGATTGATTAGACTGACCTGTGAATTCCACCTGACCCAGCATGCTCTGTTCGACAATATTCAGCGTTGAAATTATGAATGCGCCTAGTCCGATAGTGACCAGCAATACCCGTGTTTGATTATTAGGCCGAAACAAACTCGACAGCGAGTGTCTCAAAATAAATCCAGCGCCATTCGGGAAGTATCGTCGCACAAGAAACAGGAGAAGCATTGCCACCATCGTCAGGCAGCCCAGTGCGGCGGCGAGCCCCAAAAAGAAGAAAACCCCTGTCATCAGGTTCTTCGTCTGAATAGCAGCAAACGCCAGCGGGAACAGGCCAATAAGTATTATGGCGGCAATTTTGGTCTTGGAAACTTTCGTTGATGGTTCTGTCCCGGCACGTAATACGGCAAGCGGCGGAACAAAGCGGACCGACACAAGTGGAAGGATTGAGAAAAGCACCGAGACCAGTGCCCCGATAAGTATACCCATTAACAACGATATCCATGACACTGAAAACTCAACTTTAAAGGGCAGTATTCCCTTTAACAAAACAGGAACAAGTTGCTGTATACCAATTCCGAGAAAAGATCCGACGATGCTACCAAGAATTCCTAATACAAAGATCTGGATGAAGAAAATATTGAATGCCTGCCAACCTGAAGACCCGACACATCTAAGGACGGCCACTTCATCGCGCTTTTCGGTGGCATAAATATGAACGGAACTAGCCACTCCAATACATCCCAACACCAAAGCAACGAAAGCCAGAAGAGAGAAGAATCTATAAACGGATAGAAATCCCTCACCCAATCCCTCTTTACGTTCCTGAACCGTATCATAAGAATATCCAAATCGCTTAAGCGACGGCTCAATGTCTTTTATCAGCTTATCGGTTTCTTCATCAGAGGCAGTCTTAAAGAAACGCTTATAATTTACACGACTTCCATATTGAACCAATCCCGTCGAGTCCAGTTCCTTCATCGAAATATAAATCGATGGAGTAAACGACGCCATGATACCTCCTCCACCCGGAATATTTGAAACGACACCAGCCACCTTAAACACGGCGTTTCCCAGGCGGAGCGAATCATCGGAGCTTACTTCAAATTGACTCGCGAGGGTTTCATCCAACATTGCATAGCGGCCGGTTTTGATCTTTTCGTAAGCATCCGCGGGTTGTGTTTCTATCTGACCGTAAAAAGGAAACGGGCCGTCAAAGGCGACAAGACGGATCAACCGTGATTGGCCATTG
>DASVBA010000594.1:0-8023 GCA_036376095.1 Chryseolinea sp. | reverse complement strand
AGTATGCTAAGGATGGGAACGTCAATGCGTTTAAATTCCCGGAGACCATCATGCCGGAACTGGACTTTTCATTCAGCGGCATCAAAACGGCCTTTCTTTATTTTCTGCGGGATAACAAGCAAAAGAATCCAACCTTTGTGGAAGATAATCTGAACGATATATGCGCCAGTCTTCAGCAGCATTTGGTGAATATGCTGATTACAAGATTAGTTCAGGCCAGCGAAAAAACTGGAGTAAAAGACATTGCGATCGCAGGAGGAGTGTCAGCAAATTCCGGACTCCGCAAGGCGCTGAAGGAAACAGGTAGCAAACTGGGTTGGAATACTTTCATTCCGGCTTTTGAATATTGCACGGACAACGCAGCAATGATCGCCATGGCTGCCCATTACAAGTTTATAAAGGGACAATTCTGTGGGCTGGACGTTGTGCCGCTGGCACGTATGCCTTTTTAACACACAACGCAAATAGATATGAATAATATCTTTAAAATTGGCGATCGAAAGGAATATCGAAGGGTTATCGGCCCTGACGACGTTGCGGCTTTTCATGGTAAGATTGTTCACCCCGTGTGCGCTACCTTTGCGCTTGCCAGGGATATTGAATGGACATCCAGGCTGTTCGTTCTTGAAATGTGCGACGATGATGAAGAAGGAGTTGGTACAATGCTGTCGATTCATCATAAGAGTCCTGCGTTTGTTGGTCAGGAAGTTTCGATAAGCGCCAGAGTAGAACAGATCAATGGAAACGAATTGATTTGTTCATACCAAGCTTCCGTCAATGACCGTTTGATTGCGACAGGACAAACAGGACAGAAAATAGTTAAGAAGGAAAAAATTGATCGACTATTTCAAGATCAAAAATAGAATATCAGACTGGAGGCAATTAGTATGAAACAACAACGTTTTTCAAATGCGATAAATATCAGGAACCGGCAGGCGGGTTTTGAATATGAACTGTTGGATAAATACACGGCCGGTATGGTGCTGACGGGCACGGAAATCAAATCGATCAGGGAAGGAAAAGTCAATCTGCAGGATGGCTATTGTTACATCAGCAATGGTGAATTTTTTGTGAAAGGAGTTAATATTACACCCTACGCGGAAGGTACTCATTACAATCATGAAGCGACCCGGGAAAGGAAATTGCTCTTAAAAAAGTCAGAGATTAAAAAGCTGGAAAGCAAAGTGGACGAAAAAGGCTACACGTTGGTTCCGACCCGACTGTTTATTAATGAGCGGGGTCTTGCAAAGCTCGAGATCGCCGTGGCGCGCGGCAAGAAGCTTCATGACAAACGCGACAGTATTAAAGAGCGCGACGCGAAACGTGAGCTTGACAGACTGAAGATAAGGTAAGATCGAAAAAACAACTTCTAACCATAGATGGAAATATTGGATTATGGTGTTTGCCGGCTGAGCATTGTTCCTGTACGCGCTGAGGCAAGTGATAAATCTGAGCTTACTACTCAGCTTCTTTTTGGAGATCATTACGAGGTCGTTGAGGCAACGAAAGACAAGAAGTGGTTAAAGATCCGGATCAACTTTGATCAGTTCGACGGTTGGCTGGATGCAAAACAACACCATCCTGTATCACATGAATATTTTGAATACTTGAATCGCGCAGAATTCAAGATCACGACTGACGTTACCGCTACCATTCTTTATAATAAGAGTCCGCAGATCATTCTTATGGGAAGTATGATCCCGATTTCCAGTTCAGAGTTATTCAAAATGGAAGAACAGTTTGCCTTTAATGGTGAAGCAAAAAATCTTGGACAAAAAAGGGAGTATGAGTACATGAAAAATGTAGCGATCAAATACCTGAATGCTCCTTATTTATGGGGTGGAAAGAGTCCGTTTGGTATTGATTGTTCAGGGTTCGTTCAAATGGTTTTTAAGATCTGTGGATACCGTTTGTTCCGCAACAGCTGGCAACAATCGAATCAGGGAAAGTCATTCAGAGAAATTGAACAGGGAAGACCCGGCGATCTTGTGTTCTTTAAGAATCCGGAGGGTAAAGTTAACCATGTCGGGATCTTGCTTGAGGGCGATCGGATCATTCACGCTTCGGGTAAGGTCAGGGTCGATCACTTGAATGAAGAAGGAATTCTCAATCTCGAAACAAAAATTTATTCCCACCAATTTTCACATATCCGGCGGATTCTTTCCGAATAGCTGCATAATTCAGCGCCGAAACTTCTGGAATCGCGCTTTGTTCATAGCCGGATTGGTTTTATCTTACCATCATAAAACCGGGCATCCTTGCCGAGTTCCACATAAATAAGGATAGGCGAAGGTTTCTCCCGCAATGATTTTATTTAAGGATGAACAGCAGAGTTTTGGTGCTTAATCAGGATAACAGCCCATTGATGGTATGTTCGGTGGAGCGCGCCTTTATTCTAGTATTCTTAAATAAGAGTGAGTTGGTCAGACCTGCTAATGGTCATCGATTGCATACCGTCTCGAAAAATTTTCCGATGCCATCAGTCATCCGCTTGAATCGATATGTTAACGCCCCTTACAAGGGCGTTAATCTTACGCGGCAGAATATATTTAAACGCGATAGCTTTGAATGTCAGTATTGTGGCACTCGTCGCGACCTCACCATCGATCACGTCGTTCCCCGCGCAAAGGGCGGCCTTGATTCATGGCTTAATCTCGTTACCGCCTGCAAGCGCTGCAATGCTAAAAAAGGTGATTACACCCCTGAAGAAGCTAATATGCCGCTCCGCAAGAAACCTTATAAACCTTCGTACGCGATCTTCCTCAAAGATCATATGAATGGACAGGCTGACGAGTGGGACAGCTTTCTAAGTGGGCATCACAGTCATTGATAGTTCAATCAGCTATGTTCAGTCTTCAGCGCAAAACTGCAATCATTACAGGGGGTGGAAGTGGTATTGGCAAAGCAATCGCCGAGTTATTCGCTTCACAACAAGCCGAGGTGTTTATTCTTGAACTGAATAAGGCCACGGCAGACGAAACGGTCAGCTCAATTATAAAAAAAGGGGGAAAGGCCACGGCATTTGCCGTAAATGTTTCTGACCAGTCTCAGGTAAAAGAGGTTATTTCAAAAGTAGCACAACAGGTCGGCAGGATTGACATATTGGTGAACAGCGCCGGCATCTCCCACATCGGAAGACTTGAAAATACGTTAGAAGAGGACTTTGACAGGA
The DNA here is from genome assembly GCA_036376095.1 of Chryseolinea sp. GTDB lineage: Bacteria > Bacteroidota > Bacteroidia > Cytophagales > Cyclobacteriaceae > Chryseolinea. The sequence continues at coordinate 4,851 of DASVBA010000594.1, read as the reverse complement.
TCGTTCAGGTCAATATCAAGGGAGTTTACAACGTAATGCATGCTGTGATTCAGTACATGAAAGTGCAGGGTGGGGGAGTAATCCTAAATCTGGCATCAGTGGCAGCCGGACTTGGTCTGTCAGACCGGTTTGCTTATTCGATGAGCAAAGGTGCTGTGGTATCAATGACGTTGTCGGTGGCGAAAGATTACATCACGCACAACATCCGGTGTAACTGTATGTCACCGGCACGGGTACATACGGCATTTGTCGATGGATTCCTGGCGAAGAATTATCCCGGGCAGGAAAAGGAAATGTTTGACAAGTTATCCAAAACACAACCCATCGGTCGTATGGGAAAACCTCACGAGATTGCGTCACTTGCTCTGTACCTTTGTTCAGATGAAGCGGCATTTGTAACCGGCTGCGACTATCCCATTGATGGCGGATTTACCAGGCTGAACACATGATACAAGTGTCCGGCGAGCCGAAACTGATTCAACACCACTAATAATTTTTAAAATAAAATCATATGAAGATCTTAAGATTCGGCGAGCCCGGAAAAGAAAAGCCAGGAGCATTAGTCAACGGTGAAATTGTTGACGTATCCGCTTTTGGTGAGGATTATAACGAGGACTTTTTTGCAACCGATGGCCTCGACCGATTGAGTAAGTGGCTAAAGAGCAACGCCGCCTCTTTGCCCAAAGTTGCAGCAGGCGTAAGATTGGGATGCCCGATCGTTCGTCCGTCAAAGATCATTTGCGTGGGATTGAACTACACAAAACATGCGCTTGAGTCTAACATGCCGCTGCCGAAAGAACCTATCATCTTCTTTAAGGCCACGACAGCGCTAACAGGTCCAAACGATGCTCTTATCATCCCGAGGAAAAGTGTAAAAACGGATTGGGAAGTAGAGTTGGCTGTAGTGATCGGCAAGAGAACGGCTTACGTGGAAGAGAAAGACGCGTTGGATTATGTCGCGGGTTTTTGCCTGCACAATGACTATAGTGAACGCGAATTTCAGCTGGAGAGAAATGGTCAGTGGGTAAAAGGCAAGAGCTGCGATTCGTTTGCACCCATCGGGCCATACCTGGTAACAAAAGATGATGTAGGCAACTACAATAAACTTCACATGTGGCTGAAGGTAAATGGAAAAATGATGCAGGACAATAACACTGATGATATGATCTTCGAGGTGCCCTACCTGGTAAGCTACATCAGTCAGTTTATGACGTTGTTGCCTGGTGATATTATCTCCACGGGAACTCCTGCAGGCGTTGGTCTGGGATTCAAACCCCCGATTTTCTTAAAATCCGGAGACGTAATCGAGTTAGGCATCGAAGGCCTTGGCGAACAACGGCAGGTAGCTCAGAATGCTCTTTAGTTATGAGTTTTAAGTTATGAGTTATGAGTTGGGGCATGGGCGAGGGTGTGCTTGTCCATGCCCATGCTCACACCCACACACTAACTCATAACTCCTAACCCATAACTCATAACTCCTAACTTACCGTTGAAATTGCATAATCTATCCCTATCTTCAGGGATGATGGCCCTGTGGAAAAAGATCATAGCTTATTCGGTTACCATGTTCCTCAACCTGTCTGTTTTTTCGCAGCCAGGCATCACGTCTTCTGCCCTTTATGACGAGGGGCGCGTTATTGCTGACAAGAATCCATCTAAAGCTTATCCAATCCTTGTTCGAAGCATAGACCTGGCAAGAAAAAACGGTGATTGGGGTGTGTATATAGAGGCGGTGAATTTTTCCTCAAACCTTGTGTTGACCGCATTGTATTTACCCAATACTCCGCCGCTGGCCAGCAAGAATGACGAAGCTTTTAATTTCGCAAAAGAGGCCTTAGCACTGACTGAAAAGTTTAAGTCCAGGGCGGCCGTTGCAGCACTTCACTACAATGTCGCTGAGTTCTATAACCTTAGTTATGACATTGATACGGCGGTCTTTCATTACAAAAAAGCAAAAGACATTTTTACAGCACTGAACGGCGCATTATCGAAGGAAGTGGCCAAATGTTATCACGGTCTTGGCGATGTGTATAAATACAATAAGCTGGATTTTTATGAGGCCGAAACAAATTATGAAAAAGCGTTAACGATAAGGGAGAGAATAGAATTTCAGGACACGCTCGTATTATACAGAAACTATTATAGCCTTGCGGCGACAAACAGATCACAGAATGATTTTGAAAAAGGCCTTTCATATGGAGCAAAAGCAATGGAACTCGCGAAATCGTTGGATCCTATGAGGGTTGAGGCAACCACTGCTATGGTTGCTAATATCTATCGGGATATGAACGAGTCTGCAATGGCAAGAAAGTACTACCTCGAGGCGATTGAACTCAATAAAAAAACCAATATCAAAGAAAACCGGGCGTGGTACTATTTGTGTCTTGGCGAAGCCTATAAGAATGATTCTTTGTACAGCGACGCGTCAAAGTGTTTCAGCCAGGCATATCCTTTTTACAGCTCATCGAACGAGAAGGACAGAAATCTTTTTCTGGTTTTGTTACTCAACATGGCCCAGGTATATGAGACCGTAGACGATGAAGCCCGCTTTTTTAGGACGACCAGGGAATTTTTTAATGAACTTTCTAAACGGAACGAAAAACGCGGATTGTTTCTGTCACAGGGAATCGTGTTGCTGGGTGATTTTCACAATGCGAGGAACCGATATGATTCTGCTCTTCGGCACTATCAAAGAGCGTTAGTGTCTCTACTGCCCCAATTCAAGTCCTTAAAAATAGAAGATAACCCCACCGAAGAATCGATCGGTTTTTTCTATTACACCTACGACGTTTTAGTAAGGAAGGCATCCGCTCTCACCGGTAAATTTTCGGCGACAAATAATCCTGCTTACCTGAAGCAGTCGCTGGCCTGTCTTCGATTGGCGGAAAAACTTCTATCAAACCATCGCAGCACGCTCGATATGGAAAAATCCAAGCGGGAGTTTTTGGATGCCGGCTATGATCTTTATGAAGATATCCTGGCCAGAGTCCTGGAAGGAGAAAAACTATTTCCGGCAGATACTGTATCCGCGTTGGCGTTCCGTTACCTTGAACAAAGCAAGGCCCGGTCATTAGCCGATGCACTGGCACAGGCAGAGCAATCCAGGAAGATAAGTGCTAAAGACAGCCTGTTCAGGATTCACACAGACCTGCGTCGGCAATTATTGGCTATACAGGATCAGATAAATTATGAGTTGGAGAAATCATCGTCATCAACTGAAATATCTCGTTTGCGCGAAGAAATGGTGGGTGTCGACAGGCGTATCCAAAATTGTAAGCAGGCAATAGAGGAGAAATACCCAGGATACTTCAATGTGAAATATGGGTATAGTACTCCGGCATTGAAGGATGTTCGACAGGTGTTGAAGGATCACAATCAAGCAGAGCTGGAGTTTTTCTGGGGATCGGAATGGGTTTATGCGCTTGCAATTACTGGTGACAGCGTTCTATTCAGGCGTATTGGACGACCGGATAGCATAAGGGTTACTATAAATGAAATCCTGAAGCATTTTGATGAAAGCACGTCAGGATTAAAGGCAGCTGCTTATGAATCTTTTGTATCAAGTGCTTACAAGCTTTATAAGACGCTGGTGCAGCCATTTGTTTTATTGATCGATAATAAAGAACGAATCCTCATAATTCCGGACGGCCCTATTAGTCAGGTGCCATTTGAAGTGTTATTGCAAGAGCCAAAGGCAACAGGTAATGTTGACTATCACTCGCTGAAGTACCTTATCAAATCGTACGCGATAGGTTATGCGTACTCGTCCGCAATGCTAATGGGCAAAAGCGTTACACCAGTTCGAAAGCCATCCCTGCTGGCTGTTGGCTTCACGGGCGGGTCGCGTTTGCGGGCGCCGGATCCCGAACTGGAAGAAATCGTGGGCGCCGAAGAAGAACTCAATGCTCTCGCAAAACGGTTCAGCCAGGGAAAATTTCTTGTAGGCCCTGACGCAACCGAAGCTAATTTCAAAACGCTCTCGCCGCAGTACGATATCATCCACCTTGCAATACACGGACGTGGCGATGTAGAGCGAAGCTTTTCGTCAAGTCTATATTTCCGGTCGAAACTTGATAGTCTTGATGATGGTGAACTACACGACTATGAGCTCTACGGATTGAAGCTAAAGGCGCTTATGGCGGTGCTCAGCGCGTGCGAGTCTGGTCTGGGTAAAGACTACAAAGGGGAGGGAATGATCAGCATGGCGAGTGCCTTTACCTATTCAGGGTGTGGCAATATCCTCATGAGTCTTTGGAAAGTTAATGACAAAGCATCAACCGTCTTAATGGACGATTTTTATGGCCGTTTGCTGGAAGGTAAAACTATTGACGATGCACTTCGCCAGGCAAAACTGGATTATCTGGAGACATCCGACGAATTGACATCAGATCCAAAAATATGGGCACCACTCGTGGTTTATGGAAACCTCGATCGCATATTTAAAGAATCTAACGAAAGCATCGTTCTTTATGGAGCACTAACGCTTGCCCTTCTGCTTGGCGCTATTTTTTTGATACGCGGACGCAGACTTACTTAGGCCGCTTATCACCATTCACAACGGTGCGCGTCTCAACGGATAGGGTGGACGGGCTTAGCTCTTCGTAGGTCACTCTTGTTACATTAGCCTCCTTATCCCATACTGGTCTTTCCATACTCTCAAACAACGTGTTAATGAGCGTTTCAATAGAGTTGCCGTCGTTGTATTCGGCCTCTTCCTCCCTGTGATCAAGATAGGATAGATCACCGGGCTCGCTGTCGGCCTTGATCTCTTGTCTCTTATTGTATATCGCAATCGCTCTCTCATATCCGAGTGGTAGCTTAAGTTCATTTGCCTTGCAATATGCGCCATTA
>DASVBA010000592.1:0-6700 GCA_036376095.1 Chryseolinea sp. | reverse complement strand
TAAAAAAATAGATCGCAAATCTGTAGTTTGCCATTCGTTATTTGATTCCGAAAATTCTAAAGACGATGAAAACTATCCTTGCATCTATCCTAGTATTGGCTATCTCGCTTCCTTCCATTTCCGCAGATCTGACGGGCCGCTGGCACGGCAAGGTCGGTGATAACGTCGAATTGGCCCTTAACCTGAAAACAGAAGGTAAAAAATTAACAGGCACGATCTACACCGCAGACGGAGACGGACCGATCAGCAACGGGAAAGTGACAGGATCAACGTTTTCTTTCACCTACGCCACCGGGGGGAACATCATCCCTTACTCCGGAAAATTCGACGGGGATCAAATGGAACTTTCACTGGTGCATCAAGGAAAGGAAATCAAAGGCACGCTTTCGCGACTAAAGGAAGGCGAATCCATCCGCATTCCAGCCAGGATGCGTCCTCAAATGACTGAATATTGGGAACCGGTTCCGAAAATTGTTGAGCCAGCTCCTTATCCCGGACTGATACCGGCACCGTCGGATGCTGTTGTTCTTTTTGACGGCAAGGACTTGTCCAAGTGGAAGAGCCGGGACGGTAGTGAAGCAAAATGGAAAGTGGATAACGGTGTGATTACGGTTGTAAAAGGAACGGGCGATATTACTACCCGGCAAAAATTTGGCGATTACCAGCTCCATATTGAATGGAAAGTTCCGGAGGATATCCAAGGCCAGAGCCAGGCACGCGGTAACAGCGGCGTTTTCCTTCAAGACCTTAACGATGATCTGAAGATACCACAATACTGGTACGAAGTTCAGGTTCTTGATAATTACAATAATCCAACCTACGTCAACGGTCAGGCTGGAAGCGTCTACAAACAAAACCCGCCTTTAGTAAACGCGATGAGAAAGCCAGGTGAATGGAATGTGTACGATATTACATACACAGCACCGCGCTTTAATGAAGACGGCAGTGTGTTTTCTCCTGCGCGCGTTACCGTGATACATAACGGAGTGCTTGTTCAAAACAATTTTGAAATCAGAGGACATACGGCTTATATCGGACATCCAAAATATTTTGCTCCACACGGGAAGGCACCAATATCGCTGCAGGACCACGGCGATCCCAGCAAGGCTATCAGCTTCAGGAATATCTGGGTTAGAGAATTGTAGGCAATGAGCAATGAAGAATGATGATGTCGGTTGCGGGCTTTCCCCTGCGCAACTTTGCGTCTTTGCGCCTCGGCGGTGAACATGCCCACCCACACACCCACACACCCTCCCCCACACACTCACACACGATTGACGTCCTTACGGCCTCAGGACTTTTAATTCAATGTTTCGGAAGTCGATTGGCTGACCTTCGCTTTGAAGGGCAATATATCCTGAAGTGAGGGGTTTTCCTGGTTGCCATATCGCGCTGTCATATCCATTCACTACACCTCCGCCCATTGAAGGCTGAGTGTATTGAAGAACAGTGTCGCCATTGATGATATGAGTAACGAGTGAGTCCCCCAGCACGATCAATTCTGCTTTCACCCATTCCTCTTTTTCAAATGTCCTTGAAGTGGAATTAAGACAATGATCCTTATACAATTCCCCGTTGTAAACAATTTCTGTTCCGGGGGAACACATGTTTCCTGTGGGGCGAGGTTTGCCGTCGCCTAATCCAGCTAGGAATTGCATCTCAACAGAGATCGGCCAGTTTTGTTCTTTAAGCATTCCTCGGGGATCCTGTGAATGAAACATGACTCCGCTATTAAGGATGGTGTATTCCGGTGCTCCTTTCTGGAGTTCTCCCGTAAAATGATACTCCAGCTTCAGATGGAAATGAGAGTATGGTGTCTTATAATATAGATGCGAGAATTGATCATTGAAGTCTTCATATTGATCATAGCGAACCTTGATCATTTCATCCTCCACTCTGAAAGTGTTTCCAAAGTTTACTCCCGGATCGTGATGATGGACTTTTACTATCCAGTCATTTAGATCCTTTCCGTTAAATAGTTTTATCCACTGTTCTTCCTGCTCTTGTTTTCCGGGTTGAGCGCAACAAACAAGGAACAGCAAGAACAGGGGGAGATAGAAGTATCTGTTCATTGGTAATAGTTCAAGTAATTCATTACAATGTAGTCAAACCCCCGATTTCAGGGGATTGTATAAGGGAATTAATTGGAATAATTTGAACATAGATTCAGAAAAGGAACAGCAGGGTTCGAATTGATTCGATAGGGTAGTCAGTCTTGGCTACCCTTCCTTTTTGCTCCCCAGGTGGTAAACAATACTTGAATATTGTCTTATTGATTATTGATTGTTGATTATTACGTTGTGTCGCCTGTCTGGTACCCTTCGTTTGGATTTGACACCGGGAAGGAACTGACTGTTTCAACAACATTCAAAATATCAGCAATCAACACTCAAGTATTTTTTCACAACCAAAAATGGGCATGCGTACATGGTACGCTACACGAAACCTTGTTACATTCACTTTCTGTAACAGCCATTTTATGAACAGACTACTCCTCACTGCAATTCTGCTAAGTAGTATTGCGATCTCCAATGCTCAGACTGAAACCTCGTTTCCGGCCGGAGAAATCCGCGGACCATTTGTTTGGACTAGCAAGATCTACCCAGGCACTGTTCGTAACTACTGGCTATACGTTCCTAAACAGTATCAGGCATCAAAAGCCGCCTGTCTAATGGTTGTGCAGGATGGGTTGTCACGGGCAACGGGTTGGAAGCTTCCAAGAACGCTCGATTCTCTGATCAACCAAAAAACGATTCCCGTGATGATCGGCGTGTTCGTCGATCACGGAACTGTGCCAGCAACTGGCAAAGACAACTACCCCCGGTATAACAGATGTTTTGAATACGATGCGTTAGGCGATACCTATGCAAGATTTCTACTCGAGGAATTACTTCCTGAAGTAGATCGCTCTTATAACATCAGCAAAGATCCCAACGACAGGTCTATTGCGGGAGCTAGCTCAGGAGCTATTTGTGCTTTCAACGTGGCTTGGGAAAGGCCCGACCAATTCAGGCGCGTGCTCAGTACCATAGGCACTTACGTTGGTCTTCGTGGTGGCGATGAATTTACAACCCTGGTTCGGAAGACTGAACCCAAACCCATACGTGTTTTTCTGGAAGATGGAACGCAGGATCTCAATATCTATGCAGGAGATTGGTGGATGGCAAATCAAAATATGCTTTCCGCCCTTACCTGGTCGGGATATGAAGTGAACCATTCCTGGGGCGAAGGCGGCGGACACGATAGTAAACATGCTGCTGCCATTATGCCGGATGCGCTGGCCTGGTTATGGAAGGACTATCCGGCCCCTGTGCAAGCGCATAAGAGTAATGACCAACGCCTTAAGTTATTGCTTGACGGCCAAACGTGGAATGAAATTCCATTGCTGGCCCCCATGGCTATTGGGAAGAACACCGGGAAGCTGGCCGTCAACAAGTCGGGAGAAGTTTTCTTTTCCGACCGGCAAAACATTTACAAAGTAGATCATTCACGAAATGTGTCAGCTTATGCCAGCGTCAAAGGCGATGCTGGTGCGTTAACATTCGATAACGAGGACCGCCTTTATGTATCCGATGCTCGTGAACGTAAAATAGTTGTCATTGACAAAGGGGTAAGCAAAGATATCGTAAAGGACGTTGACGTCGCCTTCATCACCGCGACGGGAAAAGGAATCTATTACACCGATCCGGTAAAGAACCGAATCGGGTATTTTGATCACTCTTCATCAAAGGTTTTATACCGTAACGTCCCATTTCGTCCAACAGGCATCGCCCTGTCCGCCGAACAGACATTCATAAATATTGGAATGGGAGACCATGTCTTTGGCTATTCGTATAAGATTGAGGAAGATGGCAGCCTGTCCCAGGAACAACCTTATATTCATTACCATATCCCTTACGGCGAATTGACTCCCGGCATTAAAGGAATGACCGTTGATTCTCAAAATCTTCTTTATTCCGTCACCACGATGGGGATACAGGTATCCGACCAGCTGGGGCGGGTAAACTTCATCTTCTCGAAACCAGCGCTTGATATTGTGGACGTGAAACTCGGCGGCAAGGACCTTGACCTCCTCTTCATTACTTCAAATGGTCGATTGTTCTACCGCAAGATCAATACGAGAGGAGTATTTTCGGCGGCTGGGCCGGTGAAACCGCCAAAGCCAGGACTTTAAAACAAAAAAGGCCGCCTTGAATAAAGACGGCCTTTCTTAATGATGGCGGTTAATTCGTGGATCCCTGTGTAACTCCTTTTGAGCTTGCCAGGGTCCCGGTTGTGGAGAATGTCAACACCACTTTTTCTCCATTGTTCTTTCCTGTGAATGTGTAATACTCGGGAGTAAACACAGTCTTACCATTCTCAGTTTTTTCCGTGTAGTACAGTTTCCAGTACCCCTTTTCGTCAAGGTTACTGAAATCTTTCTGAAACGACTGCATCACTGCTACCGGCACCTCGTCTTTGCTGAGCTTTTTGCTCTTCTCGAATGTGTTTTGCGCAACTGCGGAAATCACACCAACTCCTGCTGCAAACAGCACCATTAAAATTAACCTCTTCATGTTGTAGTTAAGTTTGTTAAAAATCCACCGTTCTGGTGTACGTAGAGATACGATGGAATAGAAGATGCGTTCCTTTTTTTTATCATTATTCGATGACCGGTGAATAGGTAGGGTTGCCGGCAAAATGTAAAAAAATGTGATATGGCCACTGTCCGATAGTGACCGGTGTGCGGACACGAATTGAATTACAAATGTTTGTCGAAAGGATATCTAATGCAGGAGCAAATCTCTTTGTAATGTTCGTGTACATTCGTTCACGCATTGCACAGCACAAAGCGAAATACCTTGTCGGAAATTATCGACCTTGCTCACACGATATTGTAAAGTATCGTAGCGTGACAGTATTGAGCTAATCATTTCGCAATTTTTAACTATTCCTGTACCTTAGATAAGCTCCAATTCCAATAGTTGTGTTAACAAAAGGAAATATTTTCGCGGTACTTGGTATTTGTGTGTCCTTCTGCAGCTATGCGCAAAATCCCGGGTTACTATTGTTGCCAAAAGGATTGTCGCTAGACAAGGTTTCATGGCGTGACAGTATCTATAGGTTCCCGTCATTTCAACCTGGAACGTTAACCTTTTCAACAGGATTCACACCAGACGAAAACTTGAAGCTTAACTACAACCTATATCTCATGAGGATTGAACTACTAGAACCGAATGGTGATACTGCCTGGATACAGCCGTTGAGCAACATAAAACAAATCTCAGTGGGCAACCGCCAATTTAAACGCTATGAATCAGGTTTTATTGAGGTGATCATAGATGCTCCTATTGGCTTGGGTGTAAACAACTATATCAGAGATGAGAAACGGGAATACTGGCCATATCGAAGGGTTCCAGACGTTCGTGGAAAACCGGCTTTGCTGGATCGCTATTATAGCATAGCTCAAACGTTTTATTTTTTTGATTCTCGAATGAAACTACGTCGTGCTGATAAACCAAATATACTCGCATTAATGCGGGAACATCGGAAGGAAGTGGATCGATATGTGGATGACCATCAGATCGATTTTAACAACGAGGAAGATCTTAGGGCAATTGTAGATTTTTGCAATAACCTCAAAGAGAAACAACAGTAGAAACATCTCAACTACGCCGGACTATAAGAAAAGAATCACGTACTTTACTCGGAAGATTGTGCACAACAATACCAGGCAATGAAATGAGACATCGATCCCTTTATGTACATTGAAAAAATACCGATGCAGTTGTTGAAATTGACTTTTTCCTTTAGTCTTGTCATTATTTTCCATTCTTGCATTGCTCAGTCAAAATCTTTAAGGGAAAGCGATACAATGATTGACTCCTCAAGGCAAATGCTGAGAATCTATAAGCTTCCGGCCTACACATTATTAAGCAACGTATCGTGGCGTGATAGCGTGTATCGGTTCCCTGGTTTTGAATATGGCCGGATCACTCTTGCCACAGGTTTTTCGCCGGAAGAAAAAATCCGCTTAAACTACAATCTGTACCTGGGCCAAATGCAAATGATCACCAACAGCGGAGACACTTCCCATGTTAAGAAACTGAAAGATCTTAAGTATATAAGCATGGGTGATCATCTGTTCTACCATGATTATAAGATCGGTTACATTGAGATCATTCATAAGTCACCTGTCGCACTGGGCGTTCTAAACATTATGATCACAGCTGACGTAGATGAACGGACTACAACATTGAAGTACGACCGATACTATATGAAAAAAGCGTATTACTATTTCTTCGATAAGGACAATCAGCCATCCAAGGCGACCAAGGCATCAATCCTGCGGCTGTATCCTGATCAACGAAAAAACATAAAGGCCTATCTTGATGAAAATCGAATTGATTTTGAGAACCAGCACGACCTCATTAAACTCCTGACATATTGCGACGACCCGTCGAAAGGTGATCTAAACTAGCTTTCAGCCAAGCTGAAATCAGCCCTCACAGCGTGTGTTCTATTTGGCACACACCTTTTTTTCCAGTTGTTATAATTGATTAACTTTCTTATCCATAAACAAAAGGGCCATTAAAGCGTGGTGTAACAAATTTCTCCTTATTGCGATAGTTATTCACTATTGCGACAGCATCGCTCAGTCAAGAGTTGCAGACCAGAGTACAGACTCGCTTAAACTGGAGTCGAAAATGTACTACAAGCT
>DASVBA010000584.1:0-5044 GCA_036376095.1 Chryseolinea sp. | reverse complement strand
TAAGAATTCTAGCCATAGTTTTGCAAATAAATAAAATAAAGCTGAACTGAATTAGTTTTAAATTTGACGGATCAAAAAATCGTGAAGATGAGAATAAGGTTGACTTTCATAGTGTTGATGTGCGCTGCGACAGCATTTGCGCAAGTTGCAAAACCATTGCAGTTCAGAGAAGAATCGTTTGACTTCGGCGCTGTGAAGGAGAATGGCGGGCCGGTGATCCATGAGTTCCTTTTTACCAATAATAGCGGCCGTCCTGTCAAGATCCTGACCGTTCAGGCTTCGTGCGGCTGCACAACTCCTGATTGGACGAAAGATCAGATAGCACCTGGTAAGACTGGTTTTATTCAGGCCAGCTACAATCCCAAGGGAAGACCGGGATACTTTAATAAGTCACTGACGATCTCTACCGATTTCGATTCGAATCCCATTGTGCTGCAAATAAAAGGACAGGTTACTACCGAGGGAAATGAACCGTCGTCCGCTTCTGAATTTCAGTCTGCCAATGGAAGTTGGAAGCTGAAGTCCGGTGCATTCAACCTGGGCAAAGTCTACCTCGTGGATGAATACACGGTTCGCGATTTTCAGGTTTTTAATGGAGGAACGAAAGCGGTTACGTATAGCGGAAACTTTGTTGGCCCTTCGTACATAAAAGTTGACGTTCAACCAAAGACAATAGCACCGGGACAAAAAGGAAACATCAAGATCAGCTATAACGGGAAGCAAAACGGCCGCTACGGATTTCAGTCCGATAATATAGAGATCCAAACCGATGATGAATCTAATCCCAATAAGTCCTTTTCTGTGTATGCTACATTGGAGGACAACTTTAAAGATTTGAAACCTGCAGAGGTTGCAAAAGCTCCACAGCTTCGATTGGAAGTGTCGACGCTTGACTTTGGAAAGATAAGACCAAATACTACTACGGTCAGAGAAGTACAGTTCTCGAACACAGGCAAGAGAGAGTTGCTGATAAAATCTGTGCAAGGTAATTGTACGTGCATCACTGCGTCGGCAAACAAAACGTCATTAAAGCCGGGTGAAACGGGCTCAATAAAGGTTGAATTCAATCCATCTGACAGGAAGGGTACGCAACAGAAAGCCGTTACTGTTTATACAAACGATCCACAAGGTCCTGTCCAGCGCTTTACGTTTACAGCGTACGTGGAAGACTAAGCGAACGCCGGTATTCCTGTAATATTGTTTCCAAGGATCAAAAGGTGAATGTCCTGGGTACCTTCGTAGGTGAGGACAGATTCAAGGTTCATCATGTGGCGCATGAGAGGAAATTCTCCGGTTATTCCCATCCCTCCGTGTATTTGCCTCGCTTCCCGGGCGATGTCAAGCGCGATCTGAACGTTGTTTCGCTTGGCAAGCGATATCTGTGCCGTTGTAGCCTCGCCCTTGTTCATCAACATTCCGAGTCGCCAGTTAATAAGCTGAGCTTTGGTTATTTCAGTAAGCATTTCAGCTAACTTTTTTTGAATGAGTTGGAATGATCCTATGGGCTTGCCGAATTGAATTCGCTCCGCAGCATAACGCCGTGAAGAATCATAACAGTCCATAGCCGCGCCAACTGCACCCCAGGCTATTCCGTAGCGCGCGGAATCAAGGCACATCATCGGTGCGCCCAACCCGTTTTTGCCTGGCAACAAATTTTCCTTCGGAATCTTAACATTATCGAATACTAGTTCTCCCGTCGTGCTGGCCCTAAGTGACCATTTCCCGTGTGTTTCAGGAGTAGAAAATCCCGGCATACCACGCTCTACGATCAATCCATGTATCCTACCTTGTTCATTCTTTGCCCAAACAACGGCAACTTCTGCTTTAGGTGCATTGGAGATCCACATCTTTGCTCCATTCAGCACATAATGATCACCCATGTCCTTAAAGTTGGTTACCATGCCCGACGGATTCGATCCGTGATCAGGCTCTGTAAGTCCGAAGCAACCTAACCACTCTCCTGAAGCTAATTTTGGCAGGTACTTCTTACGTTGTGCTTCCGAACCAAATTTATAGATGGGATACATCACCAATGAGCCCTGTACGGATGCGGTGGACCGCATTCCGGAATCACCTCGCTCAATCTCCTGCATGATCAAACCATAAGAGATGTAGTCAAGCCCACCGCCGCCATATTCTGTAGGAACAGTTGGACCGAATGCTCCGATCTCGCCAAATTTTTTCACTATTTCATACGGAAAATAAGCCCGCTGAGCCCAGTCTTCCACGTAGGGAGTAATTTCGCGCTTGACAAAATCGCGGATCGCGGCCCTCACCATTTTATGCTCATCAGTGAACAGCTCATCGATTGAATAAAAATCGGGATGCTCGAAAAGATCCTGCTTCATCGACTTCTTAGATTTCGGTACTTCGGTAGCAGTATGATTTGCCATAGATTTTGAATTAATTCTCGAATAAATGGACGTCCGGTCGCCCTAAATAGAGCAAACCCATTCGCTCTGGTAACTATTTATTATAACTTTCGGGGCAAATTTACACAAGTAATTTACATTCTTATCCTAATTGAGATGGGTGACAGCGTTGATCCTAATCTGGCAGAACAACTGAAAAAACTCCAGGCAAAGTATGATGTTATGGGCCAGGATCTATCGTCGTACCTGGACGGCCTATTGTACTCAGATTATCTGACCTATTGGGACTATATCCACCTGGATACGCTATTGAGTTTACAAACGCCGAAGACAAGCCTGCCCGACGAAAAGATCTTCATCACGTATCACCAGATCACAGAGCTTTATTTCAATCTCATTCTTTGGGAAATAGATCAGATCGCCCATCACGAAAGCATAACCGAAGTGTTCTTTGTTGAACGACTAAAAAGGATCAACAGATACTTTCAACAACTTCGCGAGTCCTTTTCGATAATGGTGGAGGGAATGGACAAGGAACAATTTCTGAAATTCAGAATGTCGCTCTTACCTGCAAGTGGATTTCAATCCGCACAATACAGGCAGATCGAAATTTCCTGTACAGACATGATCAACCTGGTAAACTCTTCGGAGCGTGAAGCCTTGACGGAGTATAGTGATATTGATCTGCAAATAGAAAAATTGTATTGGAGAAGCGGCGCTACAGAGCTTGCAACCGGAAAGCCGACCTTGACGCTTCAGCAGTTTGAAGAAAAGTACATGCCTGTTTTCAAGGCTACAGGTATGAAATACCGCGACAGAAATCTTCGGAAAATATACCTGAAGCATTTCCAGCACTCCGAACCTGTGATTCAAAATCTTCGTGAGCTGGATACTCTTGCCAATGTACGTTGGCGTTTGTCCCATCTCAAAGCAGCGGGCCACTACCTTCAGAAACATGCGAGGGAAATTAAAGCCACCGGAGGAACCAATTGGCAAAAATTCCTGCCTCCCCGCTACCAGCGGATCATTTTCTTTCCCGAACTGTGGAGTGCCCAGGAAAAAGAAGAATGGGGAAAGGCTGCGTTTATCTCGGCGCTCGAGGATCAGCAACATAGCTAAATTATTATTACCTTTGGCTCTGCTAAGTTGCTGATATTGAGAATTTTTTGCGTTATATCGTTGCTCATACTCTCCTGCTTTTCAACAGGCGCGTTTGCCCAGGGCTTCACGCGGCAAACCTATCATGACCAAGAGCGAAAAAAACTGAAGGAGGTCTATCAGGTGAAAGACACTATCCGGAACATCCATGATGGCCGGTACATCTCTTATTATCTCAACGGGAATATTGAGTCGCGAGGTCAGTTCACCAATAACGAGACTACAGGGGTTTGGGAGTTCTTTTACGAAACAGGAACATTAAAAATGAGAGGTATCCTCTTTAAGGGCGCTAACTATGGAGTTTGGGAATATTTTTTTGAAAGTGGTCAGAAAAGTATGGAGGGTGTCATCTATGGACGGAATCGTGAGGGGGAATGGAAGACGTATTACGAGAACGGTCACATTAAAGAAATTGGCGAGTATAAGAATGGAAAACACGTAGGACTGTGGAAAACATTCTACGAAGACGGCGTCGTTAAGGGGGAGATAGACTACTCGGAGGATTTCGGCCGCTATATTTCATACTACCATTCGGGCAAAGTTCAGGGCGAGGGTCCCAGGGTTGGAAATAAGAATGCCGGATTATGGAGGTATTTCGCCGAAGACGGAACGCTGCAGTCTGAGGGGGAATTTGTTGATGGAAAGAGGAATGGGCCGTGGACAACGTATTTTCCCTCCGGTAAAGTAGCGTCAAAAGGTGAATTCCGGAATGATGAGCCAACTGGAAAATGGGAGAACTTCTTCGAAGATGGGACAATTAGCTCGGCCGGAGAATTCGAAGACGGCAAGAAAGACGGCTATTGGAAATCGTTCACCGCAGGAGGTAAATTAAAGAGCGAGGCCACTTATGACAAAGGATCTGGGGAGTACCACGAATATCATGAGAACGGAAAGTTGAAAGTGAAGGGACGCATTGAAAATGAAAAGCGTCAGGGCCAATGGGAATTTTACTATCAGGACGGCAAGAAGGAAGGTTCCTGTGAGTATGATAAGGGTAAGGGGATTTATTACGGGTATTTTCCAAATGGCAATCTACAGACAAAGGGTGCGATTGAGGACGATCTGAAAACCGGCACATGGGAGATATACGAGAATGATGGAAAGCTCTCTGGATATTATCGGCCATTTTATGACGATCGCAAGGCAAAAGAGATAACAGATCTTGCACATAAAACCAGCACGGTTAAAAAAACGACTACACAGCGAAAGGGATTCACCTATTTTGATCCACGATACAACGAATTTCAGGGTGTGATTTTCGGTACTAATCCTGTCTGGCTCATGGCGGGCCGAATACCGCTAGGTATCGAGTTCTATTTGGAGGAACGTATAGGCCATGAGTTCGAATTCATTGGCATACGTAATCCATTCTTTAAGGCGGATATGGACATAGCTCCGGGTAAACTTTATGAGAGGGGCTACAGCATCGCCATTAAGCAGAAGTTTTACAACCCCTTGAAGGCTGGAATGTGGTACTTCGGTCAGGAGGTTCGATTTACCAATCTTGGACATTT
>DASVBA010000574.1:0-16533 GCA_036376095.1 Chryseolinea sp. | reverse complement strand
GAATTAAGATACCCGCTCGTTCAACCCGACTACACCGCTCAGCAAGGATTATTCATCGAGCCAATTGCAGTTGGCGAAGTAAAGTCTGCACTTTCATCGATCAACGTGATTCCACCCGCAGAATACTCCGTTAATATCGACAATCTCGACATCGAGGTGACCTTCAATGAAGATCTTGCGTCAAATCAGATACATCAGAAACGGGAGTTTGGGGGATACAATGCCGCGTATCTTGCTCCTTACTATGATGTAATGTCGGCGGATCAGCGTACGAACATGATCAATGAGATCATCAAGCAGACTGCACCCGATGCGGTCATTAAAAACAGCAAGGCTTTAGTTTCCCCTACGGGTAACTTTATAGTCGACGTGGATTTTCAGTCAAACCACTTTTTGGAAAAGGCGGGACCAAGAATCTTATTCAAGGCTGGAGAGCTTATTGGAAAGCAGATCGAAATGTACCGCGACGACCAACGGACCACCGTTGTTGAAAATGAGTTCAACAGGAAATATTACCGCACGATCAAGATCCATGTACCTAAAGGATACAAGGTAAAGAATGGGGACGACTTAAAATTCAACATTGCGTATCGGGATCAGGACCTCACACCTTTCCTTTTCAAGTCTGATTATACCATCAAGGATAACGTACTTGAAATTACCATCGACGAATACTACAAGGAAATATACGCGCCGCTATCGCGATATGAGGACTTCAGAAAGGTAGTTAACGCAGCTGCTGATTTTAATAAGATCACCCTGGTGCTGGAAAAACTGTAACGTCGTCAGATAGCGTACTCACCGCTTCTTGTCACGCGAACTGGTTTTAAGACCTTAGATCTTTCGAAATCGTCGTAGACCAATCTCAGATTCTCCCAGAAGGAAATAGTTTTCGTTGGGAAAGTTAATCTAAGCGCATCCAATTCGCTTGCTGAAAGCCGGGTTGGAAAGATGTGGACAGGAATTTTATCCTGGCCGCCATTTCTTGCCTCGACCGAGAGCACATAAAGCTCTTTGATCTTGTCGTCAGTCAGAGGAATGCATCCGATCGTGACGCAGTTACCATGGATATAAATGTTGCCACCCGGTGTTTTTGGATCACTTAGAATGCGGTCTGATGCGTTGGGATAATTTATGCCGAGCGATAAATAAAAGCTGCTAAGGGGGTTAAAGTGATTGATTGAGTATACCCCCTCCGGAATTTGATAGTCGCCTTCTTTTCTTTTCGGACCCAACGTTCCTGATACGGCACAGAAATCATACGTATGGAGCAGCACGTAGCTTTCTTTTTCCTTTTCACGGACCCAGACCTCAAGCTTTTGTTCTTTTTTGAACGCACGGATGAAGAGGTTGAATTGTTCGTACTTCAGCTTCCTTGCAGCAAAGTAGCTCTTTACCGTTTCTTCTTTTTCGGTGTATGCGGTTCTCACGCGAACATTCCGGAGCTGCGTTTCTTTAAATGAATTCTGTGGAAGCATGAGCACGAGAACGATTAACAGCTTTTCCATATTGTCATGATGGGTTCCCTGGCGCCATAAAAATGGTTTGTGAAGGATAGGCGAACTTTATATTCTTTTGCTGGAATTCTTCATAGATCTTAAAGTTGATCTCCTGGTGGATATCTGCGTAACGGTTGTAATCCGCAGTCTCAACGAAAAAAACGACTTCATATTTCAGGCTGTAATCACCGTAACTTAGAAAATGAACCCTGTCAAGCGTTATATCTTTGGTTGACGCTATTATTGACTTGATGATGTCTGGAATTTCTTTCAGCTGTTCCAGCGACGTGTCGTATACAACCCCTAGAGTGAATGAGATCCTCCGGTGTTCCATTCTTTTGAAGTTATGGATCCGCGAGTTGGTAAGGTCGCTGTTAGCGATTATCAGTTGTTCGCCGCCCAGGCCCTTCAGTCGAGTGGTCTTGATACCGATGTGCTCTACGGTTCCCTTTTTGTCATCGATCACAATGAAATCACCTATTTCGAAAGGACGATCGAAAAAGATCACGAAGTAATTGAACAGATCCCCGAGGATATTCTGAGCAGCGAGTGCGATGGCAATACCACCGATGCCGAGTCCAGCGACGATCGTAGTTACATCGTAGCCGAGATTGGAGAATATTGAAAGTGCCCCGATTGCCCAAATGAACACATTAATGAGAAGCATAATGCCTCCCAGCTGTTTTACTTTTTCTTCGCCGTCTTCATACTTTCGAACATAGGATTGAAGTACAAGAAGCACCGTTGAAGAAACGAGCCTTACTGCATAATATGTGACAAGGACTACAAAAGCCCCGTGAATATATTTTTCTGCTTTTTCGGATAAAGTCAGGTAGTTAATCCCGAAGTAGATGATTAGCAGATTGAGGATGGGTAACCCGAAATTCTCGATGCTGTCAACAACGAAGTCGTCTATCTTTGTTTCTGTTCTTCCAGCCAGATGCTTGAACGGCCGAAGGAGTACTTTCCTGAACAACGGTATTAAGATAATTCCAACGACAATTCCCGCCGCCGCTATCAGGTAATCCTGCATTGTATTGTTCAGGTATGTTCTGGATAGAAAATCCTCCATGCTTTTTTATGAAAAGTTATTAAGGACAAAAGTAATAAAGACTTTTTGTGCCTGGCCTATTATAGTATTAAATTTCATTTGACATTGTAACAACTATATTGTCCCTACTTTAGGAAAAAATTTACACAGTCCTTATCGCAAATCTGATTTAAGACGGACAAAAAATGGCTTACGAGATATTTCTGATCGTTTGTATGATCACATTCCTCGGCGTGTTGACAGCGATGTACTTTAGCCAGGCTACACGAAAACAGCTCCGTGAGGAAAGTCTCGTCAAGGAGAATGATGAATTGCGACAAGTGCTCAAGGATCAGCAGGCATTACTGGAAGAAGAGCGCGCCCGAATAGGTCATGACCTTCATGATGATCTTGCACAGCTTTTGGCAGGTACACGGCTCGCGCTTGGTAATCTCAGGCTGGAGCCATCCTTGTCAGGCAGAAATAAGAGCCTGCTGTTACGGATAGATCACGACCTGAATGATCTTCTTAACCGGGTTCAGAATATTATCTGGAACCTCGCACCGGAAGCGATAAATGAGAAAGGTCTTTCCTATGCGCTGTGGAAAATGTGCGACCAGCTGAAAGACCTGCGTTCGTTTCATATCGAGTTTTTAGAGATGGGAACCATGCGTCGCCTGCCTGACCCGGTAGAAATACTGCTTTTTCGCATCGTGCAGGAAATCGTCAACAATGCCATGCGACATTCGCTAGCCTGGAACATTACATTAAAAATGTACTGGCTGGATGCCCAGTTAAAAGTTGAGGTCAAAGATGATGGAGTGGGAAAAGATAAGGCTGCACAGGACAGGAGTGAAAAAAGCCGTCGCAGCGGAGGCAGAGGACTGCCCGGCATGAAAAAAAGAGCTGAGTTGATCGGGGCAATGATCAGTACCGAACCCGTTGAGAAGGGCACATTGTTCGTAGTGGCTTATCCATTCAAGAAGTAACTATGCCATTCATTAAAGCATAGTGAATAAGCTCGTTTGTATTTTTTGTGTTCGTCTTCTTTATAATTTCCTTGCGATACCCTTCGATGGTATGTTCGCTTAAGAAGAGTTTCTCGGCGATGTCTTTTGTACTGAGGCCCTGACAAAGCAGAACGATCACTTCGAACTCCCTGGCCGAAAGTTTGATCCGCGGCGGATGCTGGACGCCATCCGGTTTGGAATGCAGAACAATATTTACTTTTTCGTGGTAATAATGTTTCCCTTCCATTACGGTGTTAATGGCCGTATAGATCTCTTGTTGGTGTGTTGTCTTCTTAAACAATATTCCGGGAACACCGGCCCGCATCAGGTTAAAGATCATGGCTTCTTCGTCGAACGCAGTAAGGGCTATGATCCGCGTCGGCAACTTATGCTTGTGTACGTACTCTATTACTTCGAAGCCGTCGGTGATTGGCATGCGAATATCCATTAACGCCACGTCAACGGCGTTATGCCCGAGGATTTCTATCGCTTGACGTCCATTTTCAACTTCATAGATCGTTCTGACTATTGGGTTTTTCTCCAACATAGCGCGTAGACTTTCACGCATGAACAAATGGTCATCGGCAACTAGTACAGTAATGTTCTTTTTCACGCCAGCTTAATATGAAATTAGTTCCAAAGATATCCTGAAAACAACAGGCAATACAAACGGCTCGCTTCTTAATTTGTTCTTGCGTCACATCAACTTCATGTTCACGCAAACTTGGAGTAATATCGATAAGTTGTTGCAACATCAACTCTACGTAAGTCAATGCAACATTTTGTAAATGGATAACAACAGGGTTATTAACAGAGATACGTAGTTACATTTTATGCTCAACTACTCACCCCCTGTTTTCAGGGGTTTTGGATCTTACTATTGTCTTTAACACTCCTTCATTGTTATCTTTAAACATCAGGGTTCAAAAACCATTTTTGATTCCATGAGGATGAAATACCTCGGGCTCCAAATAGGTTTATAATTTCGTAATCATTCGTATATCTTACGAATGTTCATTTCGGATACTCATCGCGTGGACAACGATGGTTTTGAATCTTGATAAACCGTTAGCGCGATTAAAGCAAGAAGCCTCTTACTGGGTGAGAGGCTTTTTTAATTCTGCATCCGTCTCAGGTTACTGCCATCCGGTCTCTCATTTTTTTATTGTTAACCGGGGACCAAACAACAATTTTTTTCGATCTTTTCCGTTAAATCCAATCTCCCTCCTATGCAAAGTCTTCCCTGGAAAAAAATCGCCATCGGCGCGGTGGCTGTCGGCATTATAGCGCTTGGAATATTCTACGTTACCAGCAGTAAAGGAACCAAGCCTGGTGTGACATATGTCAACCCGGCATTCGGTGAATACATCTCATCCTTTACTTCCGGAACTGTTAGTTCAGGTTCCACCATCCGGATCGTACTTGCACAGGACGTGTTGGATTCCGCTTCCGTCGGAAAGGAAACCACCGTCAAACTATTTTCCTTAAGACCAACGGTGAGCGGAAAGACCGTTTGGCTCGATCGCCGGACTGTAGAGTTTACACCAGCTAATCGTTTGATATCAGGTCAACTCTATGAAGTAAGCTTTGCGCTTTCACGGCTGGTCGATGTGCCGAAGGAACTTGAAGCCTTTGAATATTCCTTTCAGGTGATTCCTCAAAACTTTGAGCTGGCGATAAGCAATGTACTTCCCTACGTAAAGACCGAACTCAAGCGGCAGAAGATCGAGGGAATTCTGCACACAGCAGATTTTGCGGATCAAAGCGCCGTCGAAAAGATGCTGCAGGCTAAACAGGAAGGCAAATCACTTCAAATAAACTGGACGCATGTTGCAGAGGGAAAACAACACGCTTTTATAATTGAGGATGTTGCCCGAAACGATGCTGCAAGTCTTGTAAAACTTGCGGTGGACGGCAAGAGCCTTGGAATAACCCAGACGCAGGACCTGGACATAGAGATACCTGCATTAGGCGATTTCAGGGTCACCAACTTCAGGGTAGATCAAAGTTCAACTCAACATGTGGTGATCCAGTTCTCAGACCCATTAAATGAAAAGCAAAATCTGGATGGACTCATTTCGTTAACGGATGTCGGCACGCTGGATTTCGAGATCAAAGACAATGAGATCAGGGTGTATCCGCCCGTTCGACAGACCGGCTCCAAGACGTTGAAGCTGGAGGCCGGTATAAAGAATATCCTTGACTATAGAATGAAAGATGGAAGTGCCCTGGAAGTCACTTTTGAACAACTCAATCCGGCGGTAAGATTTACCAGCAAAGGATCGATCCTTCCCAGCAGCGATGGACTGGTACTCCCTTTCGAAGCCGTGAACCTCAAAACAGTAGATGTAGAAATCATAAAGATCTTTGAAAAGAACATAATTCAATTCTTTCAGGTAAACGACTACGAAGGTGGCGCTGAGCTAAGACGGGTAGGTAAACCTGTCCTCAAGAAGGCCCTGTCACTTGACAATGCCGGCGTTACGGACTTGGGAAAATGGAACAGGTTCACGCTCGATCTTTCCAAAATGATAAGCACAGAACCCGGCGCGATCTACCAGGTACGCATAGGGTTTAAGCAATCGTATCTCGCATATGTTTGTGAAGGAGGGGAAGAATCCGGCGGTATGACCATCGTTGGTGGCGAGGATTGGGAACAACAGGAAGAAGACGAGTTCAGCAATTGGGATTCTTATGAGGACTACTATTAT
The DNA here is from genome assembly GCA_036376095.1 of Chryseolinea sp. GTDB lineage: Bacteria > Bacteroidota > Bacteroidia > Cytophagales > Cyclobacteriaceae > Chryseolinea. The sequence continues at coordinate 10,283 of DASVBA010000574.1, read as the reverse complement.
GGCGACGACTATGACTGGGAACAACGCGACAACCCCTGCCATTCCTCTTATTATACCAGCAACCGTACCATCAAGAAGAACATTCTCGCTTCCGACCTGGGGCTGTTGGCAAAGAGAGGTGGCGATGGGAATACCATCATCTTTGTAAATGATTTGAAGAGCACGCAGCCGGTTTCAGGGGTTATGCTTGAATTGTACGATTATCAGCAACAGTTGATAGGCAGCGGATCTTCGGGGTCGGATGGTAAGGCGGTGATCGCCACTAAAGAGACTCCTTTCGTGTTGGTCGCCAGAACAGGATCTCAGAGAGGATATCTTAGACTTCCTGATGGTGAATCGCTTTCTATCAGCAACTTTGACGTTGGTGGGGAAACTGTTACGAAGGGCCTGAAAGGATTCCTGTATGGTGAACGAGGAGTTTGGCGGCCCGGTGACTCTTTGTTTCTCACCTTTATTCTCGAAGACAAGCTGAAGTTGTTGCCTGCCTCGCATCCCGTTGTCTTTGAACTTCAAAATCCTCAAGGACAGATCACGAACCGGATCGTGCGCTCGAACGGAGAGCATGGCTTTTACAAATTTGCCACCAAGACTTCAGCGGATGCTCCGACGGGTAACTGGACTGCGCGCGTGAAAGTCGGTGGTGCGGATTTTTCGCAGTCGCTGAAGATCGAGACCGTAAAACCGAACCGTCTTAAGATCAATCTCGATTTTGGTGTAGACAAGCTTACTGCAGGCAACAACAACATATCGGGTGACCTGCAGGTTAACTGGTTGCACGGCGCTCCCGGGCGGAATCTCAGGGCTACATTCGAAGTGCTTTTGACAAAGGCCGAAACTAAATTCCAGCGTTACCCTGAATTTACTTTTGACGATCCTTCACGGGAATTCAGCAGTGAAGCTACAACAGTTTTTGAGGGCTCCACTGACGACAACGGGCATGCTACTGTAAATGCTACACTTGAAACAGAGGGAGATTCGCCAGGTATGCTTAATGCAGTATTCCGTGGAAAGGCCTTTGAAGAGAGCGGAAACTTTAGCATCGACCGGTTTTCCATTCCATATTATCCGTACGAATCCTTTACTGGTATCCGATTGCCGCCGGGTGACAAAGCGAGAGGAATGTTACTAACCGATACAACGCATACCGTGGATATCGTCACCGTCGACGCGGATGGCAACCCGGTGACCCGTAACAACATTGAAATGTCCATCTACGAGATCGAATGGCGTTGGTGGTGGGATAGTCAGGGAGATGAAGCCAACTTTATGTCATCATCTAACGCGAGGCTGATCACGAAGGGTAACGCGGGCACAACGAATGGAAAGGGTACCTGGAAATTCAAGATCAAGTATCCTGAATGGGGACGGTACCTTGTTAAAGCCTACGATCCGGTTTCGGGGCATTCCACGGGTAAGATCGTTTATATCGACTGGCCGGGATGGGCTGGCCGCGCCCGCGGCGCTAACCAGGGAGCAACGATGCTCTCCTTCAGCTCGGACAAGCCAACGTATTCGATAGGCGAAAAAGCAACTGTCACTATACCGGGAAGCGATGTCGGCCGCGCCCTCGTAAGCGTTGAAAATGGCAGCCGGGTATTACAGACATATTGGGTTGAAACAAAAAAAGGTGATACTCCTTTCTCTTTTGAAATTACCAGGGAAATGACGCCTAATGTTTTTGTGAACATCACGCTTATTCAACCGCATTCTCAAACGGTGAATGACCTCCCCACCCGCTTGTATGGTGTAATACCATTGAAAGTAGAAGATCCTGAAACTCGTCTGGAACCTGAAATCTCAATGCCCGACGTACTCGAACCGGGAAAAGAGGTGGTCATTAAGGTGTCCGAAAAGTCAAAACGGAACATGACCTACACGCTCGCCCTGGTGGATGAAGGATTGCTCGACCTTACGCGCTTCAAAACACCCGATGCATGGAATCGATTCTATGCACGCGAAGCGCTGGGGGTAAAGACCTGGGATCTATACGACGCTGTTATTGGAGCGTATGGGTCGCGTATAGAACGTCTGCTGGCCATTGGAGGCGATGCAGAGCTGGCGGCAAGTAAGGAAGACGATGCTAAAGCAAACAGGTTTAAACCAGTCGTAAAATTCCTGGGCCCGTTCACCCTCAATGGCGGAACCGCCGAGCACAGATTTATTATGCCCCAATACATCGGTTCTGTAAAGACGATGGTCGTCGCAGGCTTTGAAGGGGCATATGGAAAAGTTGACAAGGCGACACCCGTCCGTAAACCGTTAATGGTGCTTGCAACTCTTCCACGTGTACTTGGGCCGGAAGAAAAACTAAAACTCCCCGTCACGCTCTTTTCAATGGAGAAGAGCATTAAGAATGTAAAAGTAGAGGTGAAAGCATCAGGGCTCGTCCAGGCTATGACACCTTCACAGACGGTCGCTATGACGGGAGCAGATATGACCGTTGATTTCGACCTTGCTGTAAAGAGTGGTATTGGAATTGGTAAGATCGAAGTCACTGCGTCGTCGGGATCTTATTCAGCAACGGATGTTATCGAGATCGAAATAAGGAATCCAAATCCTCCACTATCAAGGGTACAGGAACATATACTGGATGCCGGCAAAACGCTCACGGCATCGATCACGGCCGTTGGAATGTCTGGCACCAACTCTGCAACGCTTGAAGTGTCAAGTATTCCACCCGTGAACCTTGGCCAACGGATGAGATATTTGCTTCAGTATCCTTACGGATGTATCGAACAGACGACCTCAACAGTCTTTCCTCAACTTTATCTCGATCAGGTTAAGGTTTTGACCGATGGAGAAAAGGCGTCCATTCAGAATAATATCAAGGCCGGAATCGAAAGGTTAAAACTATTTGTAACACGGGATGGAGGGTTTGCCTACTGGCCGGGCAATGAGGATTCCGACAGCTGGTCGTCAACCTATGCCGGTCATTTTCTTTTAGAGGCGGAGGCAAAGGGTTATTTGATCCCGGGAGATATGTTGAAACGATGGAAAAGATACCAGCGCAAGAAAGCACAAGAGTGGAGAAAGAATCAGGAAACACATAGCAGTGAGTTGATCCAGGCTTACAGATTGTATTCACTGGCACTGGCTGGCGATCCGGAGCTGGGGGCAATGAACCGGTTGAGGGAACAACAGGGCGTCCCATCTACGGCAGGATGGATGCTTGCTGCTGCTTACGTTAAAGCCGGTCAGCCAGAAGCAGGAAAAAAGATGATTGATGGATTACCCACGGCTGTGAAGCCCTACCAGGAGATGGCCTATTCGTATGGATCTGATTTAAGGGACAAAGCTATCATCCTCGAGACGTTGCTAATGCTTAATGAGCGCACCAAAGGCTTCGAACTTCTGAAAGACATCTCCGGTGCACTGAGCAACTCTTCTTATTGGATGAGTACGCAAGCGGTCGCATGGTGTCTCAAGGCAGTCGGAACGTTCGCCGGAGTTGAGAAACGTGGCCCACTGATGTTCAACTACAGTTACAATGGAAAAGATGTTGAAGCCAGGACCGACCTGCCTATCGCACAGGTTCAGCTTCCCGTTGATGGCGTGAAGTCCAACGCGTTCAAAATTGTGAGCGAAAGTAAAGGAACCCTGTTCGTAAGAATTATAACAGAAGGTACGCCCGCCCGTGGCAGCGAAGAGGAAGCCGAAAACAGTCTGAAGCTTGACGTGAGTTACAATAATACGGACGGAGCGTCCGTGGATCCGACAAAGTTGGAGCAAGGAACGGAGTTCATCGCGACCGTTACTGTCACCAATCCGGGATTGCGTGGCACTTACAAGAACATGGCTGTCAATCATATCTTTCCTTCAGGATGGGAGATCAACAATCTCAGGATGGATGATGCGGAGGATCGTTTGAAAGCGGATGCACCAACGTACCAGGACATCCGTGACGACAGGGTTTATACTTATTTTGATCTTGGGCCTGGTCAACGCAAGACTTTTAAGGTACTGCTAACGGCGAGTTATGCGGGAAGTTATTATATGCCCGCCGTAACCTGCGAGGCTATGTATGATCGTAGTATTTATGCCCGTAAGAAGGGTCAGGTCGTTGAAGTCGTAAAACGTGTATCGCAATAAAAATAACTGGTGATCAGGTGACTCGTCTCGCTAACATCGCTTCCCCGCTCAAGAAATACCAGTGGTACCTGGGTGCACTAGTGATCCTGTTATGCGTGTACTTTTATTGTCTTCCTGAAAATCTCTTTCAGGATCCTTACTCAACGGTCCTGGAAGATCGAAGGGGTGAGCTATTATCTGCAACTATCGCTGACGACGGACAATGGCGATTTCCTGAGTCGCGAGAAATCCCTGATAAATTTTCAGAAGCATTAATCACCTACGAGGACAAGCGATTCAGAAGCCACCCGGGTGTTGACCTCTTGTCTATGGGTCGCGCGATCAGGCAAAATATAAAAGCCGGAAGGGTAGTGAGCGGCGGAAGTACGCTGAGCATGCAATTGATCCGCCTTTCGAGAAAAGCGAAGGACCGGAATATCTTTGAGAAAATTATCGAGATCGTGATGGCTACACGCCTCGAGTTGAGCTACTCAAAAGAAGAGATTCTTGCCATGTATGCGTCGCATGCACCGTTCGGCGGAAACGTCGTCGGACTTGAAGCTGCCTGCTGGCGATACTTCGGTCGTGCTTCAGCCGAACTTTCCTGGGGTGAAGCTTCCATGCTTGCCGTTCTTCCTAATGCCCCTTCACTGATACATCCGGGAAGGAACCGTAATCTATTGCGGGCAAAACGCGATTTTCTTTTGGATAAGTTGAAAAGCAAAGGCATCATCGATGCATTCACATGCTCGCTTGCCAAGGATGAACCGCTGCCAGATGAACCATTACCACTTCCTCGCCATGCGCGACTCTTGCTCTCAAGAGCCCGCCAGGAAGGTTATGATCAGCAGAAAATAAAAACCACGATTCAGTCGTCATTGCAGGTTCGCGTTGAGCAGATCGTAAGCGATCATCAACAACGGCTGAAAGGTAACAGGATCTTCAACGCCGCGGCTTTGATAGCGGACGTCCGCAACGGAGAGGTTCTAACCTACGTGGGCAATACAGACCGAAACGATGATGAGTCGCACGGGAACGATGTTGACGTTATTACAGCGCCACGGAGCACCGGAAGTATTCTCAAGCCATTCCTGTACGCAGCTATGCTTGATGAAGGAAAAATTCTACCAAAGACGTTAGTTGCGGATATCCCCACTGTCATCAACGGGTTTTCACCTAAGAACTTCTCAAAGGATTACGACGGAGCCGTAAGCGCAGATAATGCATTGATCCGATCATTGAATGTTCCTGCTGTACACATGCTGCGAAGCTATCGTTATGAAAAATTTCACTCCTTGTTAAAAGGAATGGGGATGACCACCCTGGTGTTTCCACCCGACCACTATGGTTTGTCATTAATACTTGGAGGTGCTGAAGGAACATTGTGGGACATCGCCGGTATGTACGCTTCCATGGGAAGAACTTCTTTGAATTACTTCGAGCACCCGGGAAAGAACCGCTATGACCGAAAGGACTTTCATGCATTGAAGTACATCGTTGATAAATCGACAAAGAGCCGCATATCGGATCTTGAAAATAATTCTTGGTTAAGCGCTTCCGCCATATATCAAACGTTGAATGTGCTGACTGAAGTTTATCGACCGGGGGAAGAGTCGGGCTGGAAACATTTTGATGGCGCAAAAAAGATTGCATGGAAAACGGGAACCAGCTTTGGCTTTCGCGACGGGTGGGCAATTGGAGTTACACCAGGCTACGTCGTGGCTGTTTGGGTCGGGAATGCATCGGGTGAGGGCAGGCCCGGACTTACCGGCACCGATGCTGCAGCACCGCTGATGTTCGATATTTTTTCCCAGCTCGAAGGAGGCCCGTGGTTTCAAATGCCTCGAATGGAGATGGAGCGGATCACCGTCTGCGCTTTAAGCGGACAAAGGAACACTGGCATATGCGATGACGTGGACACTGTATGGGTGACCAAACGAGGACTAGAAAGTTTTCCCTGTTCATTTCACAAAATCATCCATACGACCGCTGATCGAAAGTATCGCGTTCATAGCGGATGTGAGCAGTTAAATAAAGTTGCAAGTACAAACTGGTTCGTGTTGCCACCGACGCAGGAGCATTTCTTCAAAACCAAGCATCAAACCTATCGGCCTTTACCTCCCTATAGGAAAGATTGCGATGTGACGTCCGCCCATACTTCGATGGATTTGGTGTATCCAAAGCCGGACTCCAGAATCTTCATACCGCGCGAGCTGAATGGCAAATCCGGCAGAGCAATCTGCGAGCTCGTGCACAGGAACCCAAACATAACCGTACATTGGCACCTCGACGGTACGTACCTGGGCAGTACGAAAAAGAACCATCGATTAGCCATAAATCCAGACGAAGGCCGCCATCTCCTGGTGATGGTTGACGATGACGGAAATACCCTTGAGGAATACTTTGAAGTCCTCTCCAGTCTGTAAATGCCTGGCTAGTAGTAGCCTAATTGCTTAATGTTGTTACTTTTTTATTATCTTCGTAACACTTTTTGTGCTTCACAATAAACCCAGTGTTATGAAGACCTCTAAATTTTTTGCACTGGTAGGCTTGATAGTATTAACGGTTTCTTTTCAGCCTACCGCTGCCGCACGTCTTGAGCAAACACAATTTGACGTGGTGCCGAACTATGTAGTCATCGGAGCTTTTTCAAAACAGACCAATGCTATACGGTTTACAGACCACGCTCAGAAAGACCTCAAGATGAATGCTAAGTTCGAAATGAACGTCAGAAGAAACCTTTATTACGTCTATGTTCTGAGCACCGATGACCTCGCGGTTGCTGTGCAGGAAGCAAGGAGACTTCGTACTGAGTCTGAATTTACAGATACCTGGGTTTACAGGGGATCCTTTGACGGAAGCGGCCCTGAACCTGTTGTGATAACTCCCGTGGAAGAGCCCAAGGTGGAGGAAGTTAAACCCGAAACTGTTACAACGACAGAGAGCCCCGTGACTGAGCCCGCTGCTACCACCGATGCGCCAAAGGCCGATTCAACGGCGGTGATGGCTGAAACCACTGAAGTACCGATTGAAACATCTGCTGCTCCGGACGATTCAAAAGAAGGAGCTAAATTCCTGTTCAAGATCTCAAGAGCAACTGATCTTAAAAGAATACGTGGTGACGTTGATGTTATCGATGTTGATCGTAGCAGGAAGATAGGAACATATAAAGGTAATCTTGCCGTAAAAGTAGCTTCGCCACAGAACAAATCGGGTAAGATGGCCCTCGTATGTGAAGTGTTTGGCTATCGCAAAGTTCAACGCGAGGTAAATTACAATGATCCTGAAGTGGGCACAGATATAATTAGAGATGCGACCGGATCAATTGTAGTGCCGTTCGAACTGGAGAGGCTTAAGAAGGGCGATATCGCTGTGATGTATAATGTGTACTTCTTTAAGGATGCTGCCGTCATGCGGCCTGAATCCCGCTATGAGGTAAACAGCTTGCTGGACATGCTGAATGAGAATACAAAATACAAGATCACCATTCACGGACATACTAATGGTAATGCCGCCGGCAAGATCATTTCAATGAATAAGGATACGCAGAACTTCTTCTCATTGACAGACACAAACGAAGGTTTTGGTACTGCAAAGGAACTTTCTGAACAGCGTGCCCAAGTTATACGTGACTACCTCGTAAGCAATGGCATCGACGCTAAGCGGATGGAGATCAAAGCATGGGGCGGCAAAAAACCGATACACGACAAGATGAGTCAGCGTGCCCACGAGAATGTTCGCGTTGAAATAGAAATCAATCAGGATTGATCAATTTCATCGCTGACGATTTGCCGCTCGGAGCAGTGTTCCGTTCGGAGAGGCTGCGTGACTTTTCCTATCCTGAATGCGGAAAGTCCCCGGGAAACTCCGGTGGCTTTTAATATTCTGTGTTGAAATCAATCGGGCCTGAAAACTGCAGTTTGCAGGTCATTGTTTGTCTCCGGTATTTATAAAGCGTTACAGGCTGGTCATCGCCTTCAAGACATCGTGCTGTGTAATGATATGAACCTGGTCTTGCGAATCCCTCACCAACACGGCTTTGTTATCTTTATTTAGCAAAGATGAAAGAACATCCAACGTGCTGTCTGGAGCAACGAAGAGCATAGGCTTATCCATGATCTCGCCTACTTGTTTATTTTGAAGCTGTGGATCCTGAATGATCTTCTCAAGCAAACTGGATGAGCTCACACTCCCTACAAAATTCTCGTTCTCGGTTACCGGGATCTGATCGATGCCTTCGCGATTCATGACTAAAATAGCTTCGCTGACCCGCGCAGACTTATTCACGGTATGTAAACTGTCCTTGCCGTTTCTTCCCGAAATAATTTCACGGGCGGAGCCGAACGATCTTGTTTCCAAAAAACCGTGATCCTTCATCCATTGATCATTGTACACCTTTGCGAGATAACGCGTGCCATGGTCTGGCAGCAGTATCACCATCACATCATCTTTTCTCAGGAACTCCGTGGCGTATTCCAATGCTCCGTGTATTGCCGAACCACTGGACCATCCGACAAACAGTCCTTCCTCCTTTGAAAGGCGTCGGGCTCCAATGGCCCCATCCTTATCCGTAACCTTTATGAAGTGATCGATAACATCGAAGTTGACATTTTTGGGAAGTATATCTTCGCCAAATCCTTCTGTCAGGTAGGGATAGATTTCATTTTCGTCGAATATTCCCGTCTCCTTATACTTTTTGAAAACAGATCCATAGGTGTCGATGCCAACCGTCACAAGATTTGGATTTTGTTCTTTAAGATATTTCGCAGTGCCACACATCGATCCTCCTGTGCCGACAGTTGCCACGTAATGAGTAATTTTCCCCTCCGTTTGTTTCCAGATCTCAGGGCCCGTCGATTCATAGTGAGCTGCCGTGTTCGAAAGATTGTCGTACTGATTAGGGTAAATCGAATTTGGGATTTCCTTGTTAAGCTTCCTCGCTACAGAATAATACGAGCGTGGATCGTCAGGTGCAACGTTGGTAGGGCACACAATAACTTCGGCCCCGACAGCCTTCAAAATGTTTATCTTTTCCTGTGATTGTTTATCGGCCATTGTAAAAATGCAACGGTATCCTTTTGCTATCGCTGTCAGCGCAAGACCCATTCCTGTATTTCCAGAAGTTCCCTCGATAATTGTTCCTCCTGGCTTCAGGATGCCAGCCTTCTCGGCGTCTTCGATCATCTTCAAGGCCATACGATCCTTGGTGGAGTTGCCTGGATTGAAGTATTCTACTTTAGCGAGGATCGTTCCGGGAATTCCCCTCGTCATGTTATTTAGCCGCACAATTGGTGTGTTCCCAATGGTATCCACTATGGAATTGTAGATCATGAACGTGTCTTTTTTCTTTGTCAAAATTACTAAAAATATGCCCGAATAGAACCCGGCAAAGGAAGGGCGGAGGCAAACCTGTGGGACTTTATTTTGTGCCAGCCAAAAGGTAGAGCACAGCCATCCTGACAGCAACACCGTTTTCGACCTGGTCCAGAATAATTGAATGCTGTGAATCAGCCGCGTCACTGCTGAGTTCAACCCCGCGGTTAATAGGGCCGGGATGCATTATCACGATCTGCTTTTTAAGGCTGTCGAGTAATTTTCTATTGATCCCGTAATAGAGGGAATATTCGCGCAGGGAAGGAAAGTATTTAATCTGCTGGCGTTCCAGCTGGATACGCAATACGTTTGCCACATCGCACCATTGCAACGCTTTCTTCACATCGAATTCGACTTCAACTCCAAGCTGCGATATGAATTTTGGAAGCAATGTCGGAGGTCCGCAGACCATGATCTTTGCTCCCAGCTTTTGAAGTGCAAAAATATTCGAAAGTGCCACGCGTGAATGGAGGATATCGCCGATAATGGCGATCTTCTTACCGGACACAGCGCCTAATTTTTCGCGGATCGAAAATGCATCCAGCAACGCCTGCGTTGGGTGTTCATGTGTTCCGTCACCGGCGTTGATGATGTTGGCCTTGATGTGTTTGGAAAGAAAGTGGGGTGCACCCGGACTTGCATGACGCATTACGATCATGTCGACCTTCATTGCCAGAATATTGTTGACCGTGTCAAGCAATGTCTCGCCCTTCTTAACTGAACTGTTGGATGCGGAAAAGTTGATAACGTCGGCCGATAATCTTTTTTGCGCAAGCTCAAAGGAAAGACGTGTTCGTGTTGAATTCTCAAAAAAAACATTCGCTATCGTCACGTCCCTTAGC